>JAJFHI010000174.1 GCA_021775715.1 Hyphomicrobiaceae bacterium
AGCGCCAGGAGCGCCGCCTGGAGCGCCGAGAGCGCCGCCTGGAGCGCCGCCGAGAGCGCCGAGAGCGCCGACTGGAGCGCCGCCGAGAGCGCCGAGAGCGCCGCCTGGAGCGCCGTCAGGAGCGCCGAGAGCGCCAGGAGCGCCGCCAGGAGCGCCGCCGAGAGCGCCGAGAGCGCCGTCAGGAGCGCCGCCTGGAGCGCCGAGAGCGCCGAATACGTGTGGATCGCAGAGATAGTTATCGACGTTTTTGCGTCGATACGGAAACAGTCAACATAAGCCTGAAACGCAACCATAAGTCCGGAACCGATGCAGATCACATTGACCGAAGATCAGTTCGGGCGTCTCCAGGAGGCCCTCAACACCGCCCTTGGCGTAGCCATCCTTCATGCGCCACGAACAAAACCACGCCTTATGGAAATAACGAACGAGCTGGACGACGCATGGAACGATCAGAACATCCCCGACGAAACACCAGCATAAGGCCATATCCATGAGTGTGCTGAGCAAAAACTTTATCATCACAATGCCAGACGGCAGCGAATACGCCGTTCCTGTCATGGTCATCGCGCGCAGCAGAGCGTCTGAATACGCGGCGGAGTTCGGCGGGGATGTTGTTCAATCCCTCGCAGACGGCACTGTGCCCCTTTTCGAAGAGGCGGATTTTCATATCCGTGATTGGGCGCAGAACAACATGAACTGGTGCGAGGTTAAAGAACACGCCACACTCATAACTCCCGCCAAGCCAGTTGATGTTCAAGAAGGCTGGATTAACGGCGACTACCGCGTTGAGTAGATTCGCCAACGAAAGGCCAGTCAGAAGAATATCAAAAACGACACATGGGCAACAACTGTCAAAAACAGAACAAACGCGATGAACCTCACCTGATCCCACGTCATATCAGAAACAGCCCGAGGAGGGAGTGCAGGACGCCCGCCCATTCGTCTGCTTTGCTGTGGGCTAAGCCTGCGCTCAAACCCGCCAGCGCTATTGCGAAGGCTTTGTTCCATGTGTCCTGTGTATCGTGCCTTTCTTCGTGGCGGCTGGTTTTGATCTCCAGCGTGGTTATACGGTGCTCCGTCTCGATTGGCCTGCCCGTTGGAAGCGTCCGAAATCGTTGCGAGTCTGGATGAGATGTCATCTGGCATAGTCTCAGCTCGTCACAGGATCTGGTTTCTCAATGTCGCACGCGGCCTTGTAGACTTTTTCCTTACCGGTCTTGAGCGTGTCATAAGCGGAGTTGTGAGCGGCAACAGCTCGCTGCATCTGGCAAGGGGCTTTGCGGCTGTTGGGGATCGGCTTGAAGCTGGCGAGAGCGCCGTCAGTCGATAGTGTGGGGATCGATTGGCCCGCGCACCCGGCCGTCGCGAGACTTAGCCCGCACACTGTCAGCAACGTTAGCGGCCTGCTTGTTGGCCTTATGTGTCTGCGCACGTTCGATTTCCTTACCTTTTTGAACGCGAGACGAGTCATAAGTCCAAAACAAAGCCAGCGCGCCCATGCACGCGGCGACGAGAAAGCCATTGGCGGACAGGAACGTTCTGACGATTAAGAGGATTCCGGTCATCCGATTTTCCCCTTGTCTGCCGCGTCCAAGCGGCGGAAAATCACCATCGCAATGCCGAAAACACCAAGCCCAAAAGCAATGCTTGAGACGTTGGCCCCCATATCGGCAAGCAGGATTTTTGCCGGTCCAAGCGTCGTGACCTCTGCCGCAGCCTCAACGAGCACCTGCACACCGTCTTGCATCCATTGGACGATGGACGCGAACAAAGCGATCAGCCCGCCTGTGACAGTTTTAGATGACTTTGCCGCCTCCGTGACGGGGCGGACTTCATCGGGCTCGATGGCCTTGGGGATCGGGCGCGGGTCGTCGTCTTCGGCTGCGATGGGCTCAGGCTCGACATCGTTTGCCGGCATGGGCGGGACAACCGGACGCTGCAACTCCCCCATAATCTCATGGATGCGCGCCATGAGACAGGCAGCGCCCGTCTGCCCGCTGACGGCTGTGGCGGACCATTTGCCGTCTGCAATGTATTTCCCCTTGGAATAGTGCTGGCATCCGCTCCATAGGTAGGGGCTCTTGATGCCGCGATAAAGTCTGTAACCAAACCCATTGAAGCGCTCTGTCTCATACAGGACGCGCTCGATTGGCCAGTCCGTGATTTTGTGCCAACCCTTCATGCGGATAGCGTCGTCTGCTGAAATTTCCCAAGTGAACGGAGGCTTGCCGAGCGGTCGGCCCTTGGGGACGCGCCAGGTGCGTTTTTGCAAGCTGTCGCCGTTGTGCAGATGCCGGTCAAAGCGCAGGCCGCTTTCCATGGAATGGATCGCTCCCACCATCCACCATGGCACACCCGTTGACGCCTCGACTTGCTCGTATCTGGTTCGGTTTGCGATGATCTGTTTGGCGCGCCGGTCAATCGGCTGCGTCCACGCCCCGCGAACTGTCATCGTCTCCCACAGCAGGGCGTATTCAGATTTGATGTCGTCGAAGCGAGGCGGGGCCTTGGCCATTAGCTGACACTCCGCGTTAGTTCCTCTGTCGTAGAGATCACATCGTGCATCGCTGCCGACATCTTTGAGCGGAACTCCTCAAGACGCCCGCCGATCTTGTTCATCCTTTCGTGGTGCGCGCGTTGGCCTTCTGCGAGGCTCATCACCAGCGCGCCGAACTCGGCAAGGGTCGCGTGCAACTCCGGCATCCCCTGAATGAATCCCTCGATAGCCTCAACGCGGGCCTGGATGTCATCAACTTGCGGGACGTTGGGATTTGTCGGGATAAGCAGTTGCGGCTTGGAGCGCTCGGCCTCGATCCATGCGCAGACTTCGGCAAGCTTGCGCTCAACTTCGCTGATGCGCTCGCGGTCGCCTTCTGCGAGATCGAGCTTTGTCTCTGTATGCCGTTCGATGTCCCGCCCGCGCTTGCGCTGACGAGCCGTCAAAAACTTTTCTTCTACACGGTCCATTGTATTGCCTCATAAGCCGCCTGTGCTTCTTCGGCTGTACTTGCCGAACTCACTGACGCCTTACCAGACAAACGGGTTTTTTCGATTACGTGTGATAGCTGCGCGAATTGTGCGTAATTCAATCTTACAAGCTGTGCGCATTCCCAAAGTGTCGGCGCTTCCAATCCAACAGAAGCGGCCAGCGTCGGGTATGCTGCAATTCTTTCCTCAGAAGATAACGCATTTGCCGCTACTTCACCAATCTCATTGACAAGTTCAGCTTGCTCGAATTTCTCGCGATACGTCATGACCATGCCGTCGCCTGCGGTTATGTATTTTTGACGAACCTGTTCTGCTTGCATGTCTACATTTGCGGAAAGCTGGTCTTTCAATTCGGCAAGCGTGGGAATGGGAAGCGGCTCCGGCTCTACAAGCGTGGCTGCGCTCCTGGTAATTGTTACAGCAGACATGCCGATGGCTACCGCCTCAATCGGCCCCTCTCCGACATACGAAACCGGGCGATACACTGGCCCGCCGTCGCCTTTGACGTCTACCGCATTCCGTTTGTATTCCGGCCATGTGCTCAGGTCATAGCTTTTGCGGCGCAAAATTTGCCCGCCGTCAAGCACTGCATATTCCTGCATGTCAGATTTCCCGATTAGATTGCATAGCGCACGATGACAATACCGGAGCCGCCAGAACCGCCCGACACTGCGGCTGCGGCTGTAGCACCACCACCACCACCGCCGCCAGTGTTCGCCGTTGCAGAAGCACCCGAAACACCATTTCCGCCAGCACCGCCGCCACCTGAGCCGCCAGCGCCTCCTGTGATGTGCCCACCACCGCCACCGCCGCCGCCATACGAAACCGATGACCCACTTATACTTGATGCTACCCCAGCGCCGCCAGCGCCGCCCGTCGAACCCGAGCCGTTACCACCAGTGGCAGATGCGCCGCCGCCTCCGCCCGCGCCTCCTGATGATGACGACGCGATGTTGCCATTACCACCGGCAAAACCTATGGAGCCCGTTGCACCCGTACCACCAGACACCACGTTGGAAAAGCCACCGCCGCCGTAAGCTCCAGCTGAAGGGCCAGTGACAAAAGACCCACCGCCACCGCCTCCAACGGCTGTCACTAATGCGGCTATACTGCTAGATGCACCGCTATTGCCGGGAGCCGATGAACTGTTGCCTGCTCCGCCAACCCCTATTGTGACTGCGTAGCCTTGAGCGGATAAAGATAATGTGCCGGTTTTTACTTCACCTCCAGAGCCGCCGCCGTGTCGAGCAAGATTGCCGGAATTGTCCCCTCCCCCCGCCCCGCCGCCAGCAACAACGAGATATTCAACATCGCCTGAGCCGCTAGTTATTTCGAACGTGCCTGACGACGTAAATGTGTGGATGCGGTAGCCGCCAGATTCCGTGATCGTGCCGCCTGTTGCGACAAGGCCAGAAGCTGGATGATGTGCTGGGAATGGGAATGTCATTGCAGCGCCACCACCGTCAGAACGCTCAACGAGTTGTTTTTCGTGATGAACAGCATGAAGTCATCGCCGTTGACAGTTGTGAGACTGTCTCCGTTGACTTTCGTGAAACCGCTGGTTGTGATTGTTCCCGCACTGCCGTCGTTTGTGTACTGCAGGACTATGCTGCAATTGTTCGTCGGAGGCGCGAGCGTGTGCGCCCCGCCGTTGACGGCGTATTGCAGATTCCCTGACGCCTCGTCGGGCGTAAACGTCCCCGTTGTTTTTGTGCCTGCGTTATGCGGCGTTCCGGCAAAGCCCGCAGTTAGTACGTCAGCCGTGTCCGCCTTGAGCGTATCCGCGTCATATGCCTCGACATCCGAGCCGATGGCCAGACCAAGGTTCGTGCGCACCGTGCCAGCGTTGTCCACGTCGGATAGGTTGTTCGATGCGACTAGATCGCCAGTGTTCGCCGTCGCACCGTCTGCAACGTTTATCAGCGTCCTAACCTGTGCCGCCGTCAGTTCTTCAGCTAGGCCAGCACCGGCTGTAATACGCCCCGCGATGCGATCAGTCGCGCTGAAATCAACTTGCGTGATGTCATAGTCGGAATTAGCCGCAACGACGGCCCCGGTCCGCCCGTAAACGCTATCAACCGCACCCGCTCCATCGTTGCCAGATGGAATGAATTGCACGCTGATCGGTGCCGCATCCGCGAAGGACGTTGCACCGCTCGAATACGTGACAGCAAGCGCCACATAACCGGAATTATCCGTGCTCGCGCCCGTGATGTTGTAGACCACTTGAGCGCCATCAGATGGCCTCGAGATAAGAAGCTGACCGCGCAATGTCGCGTTAGAAACGTCATCCCAGCCGAGAATAGTCGCCTCATGACCGTTCCCGTTGCGGTCGCTGTCGTCAATGTAGAGCGCCGTTGCAGAACTCAGATCTGCGTTGTTAGCGCGTAGCACGCCCGCACCTGGATCTGCGTCAGTTGTGGTTGTCGAGAATGTGTAAAGAAATCCTGGGTCGGTACCGTCAGCGCCATTAGTGCCTGCATCGCCAGTCGTTCCGGTTGGGCCGACATCGCCAGACCTCGAAAAGACCAGCGTAATGCCATCGGCCGCAGAAAAACCGCCCGGCCCGCTGACGTATGTGACAGCTATCTTGCGATAGCCGCTAGCCGTCGTGACGCCCGTAACCTGGAACACCGAAAACACGCTGGGGTTGCTGCTTTTGACAAGCTGCAACGTGCCCTTAATCGTGTTCGTGCTGTCGTCTAGCGAATCAAGCCAATCAGTCTCATCAACGGCATCGGCATCGGTTGTGGAAACATAAAACTCCGTGATGCTTGCCGTCGTGGCGTTGTTGGCCCGGATGTCTCCCGTTCCGGGGTCGGCGTCGGTCGTACTGGTGTCCCACGTCCAAGAAATGCCGCCGCCCGCCGCGCCCTGCTCGCCCTTATCGCCAGTGCGCGTGAACTGCACACCGATTGGATCGCCATTCGCAAACGTTCCTGCCCCGTCAACATACGTGAGGCTCCCGCTACGGTATGCGCCCGAATCCGTCATCGAACCAGTGAGCGAGTAAGCCGCGAAATTGGCAGGCGCACCGACTTTGTAGATCTTCAAGGTGCCCTTGACTGTGGAAGTTGAGTCATCCCACGTCCCCAAAAGGTCTGCGATGTCTTCGCCGAAATATCCAGTTTCGCTAATATAAAACGCCGTCGCGCTGGCCAGCGTTGCGTTGTTGAAACGCAACCGTCCCGCACCGGGATCGGCTGCCGCCGTGCCCGTGTCGAACGTCATTGCTAGGCCGTTGACGGCATAGATATCGGCGTTTGATGTTGTGGCCGATGCAATGATGTCGGCATGCATAGCGACGTTTTTGACGCGCGCCTCGTCGCTGCCATCGCTTGCAGTTGTTCCACTGGTAATAGACACGGTGTGTGAGTGTGAGCCGGCCGAGCTTGTTGAAAAAGACCCGCCATAACTGGCATCATTCACGGAGTTTCCACTACCGCCCGCTATATTGTTTCCGGCGTTGCCATACAGATGTGTGTGCGCGCCATTCGTGCTCGTCGTTCCCGCAAGCGTTCCAGGCCCGTGCGTGTGCGCCTTGTTCTGATCGGCTTGCGTTGAGCCCGCCGTGCGTGCGCCGCTCGTGTCAACCGAGCTCGTTGTGGCCGCAAAGCGCAAGAAATAGCCAGCCGCGCTCGGCAGCGTGTTTGCGCCCCACGGCGAAGAATTGCCGACAAGCCACGCGCTCAATTCTGGATATGCTACGGGATCAAACGTCTGTGTTGATTCTCCGAGACGAATGCGTCCCGCGCGAACCGTCGTGTCTAGCGTTAAAACAACGTCACCGACTTTTGAACTTGTCCCGCTTGCAACCGGCGTTGCCGCGCGTTGGCTCAAAAGCTGAAACCAGTCGTTTGCAAGATCATAAACGACTGAGACGATGGCCCCTGAAACGATGTCTCCAGAGATGAGTGCGGCACCGCTCGGCCCCACAATCGCCTTGGCCCCGAGCGATGATATGTTGAGCGTTGGTGCGCCTGAGTTCGAATGGTTCGCTGTGAACACCATCGTCAGCTTGTCGGAGTAGCTGGCAATGGTCCGGTTTGGCGTCACAGTGTAAGCGTTGGCAGAACCGCCAGAAGTCACGCTGCCGTTGTGATCGAGCGCGTTTCTGGCAATCATGGCCTCCAGCTCGCGCGCTGAGTCGTTCACATTGCGAAACTGCATGTTTTCTGGAAACCGCGCCGTGTTTGAGGCAGCGGTGCCGGATAGGTCGAAGATTTCGGCCATTGTGTTTTATGTTCCGTTTTTGTGTTAGCGCAACGCGGGAACAAGGCTCATAGGAGCACGCAGAGGAGCGGGAGCGTCGGGGATGCCGTCGCCGTCTGTGTCGATTACGAATTGTTGATAGTCAGCTAGGGCATCATCGAAGGACATGGCAGCACCTGCACCGATGGCAGCCGGAACGGCGAGAGTGTCAGGTTGTCCGAATGCTCGTTTCTGAACATGCCTATCAGTCGCTTGAAGCCCGGCCTGCTTTGCTGCCATAAGGGCTTGCATCGTCATGTCGTATCTTTCGCCAAGCTCTTGCATCGGCAAACGGGGCATGCCACCTTCTTCAAAGCCCTGATTCAGCAAGTTGACTGCCATGTCTCGGCCTTGCGTTGAAGGCCCAACCCCGCCAGTACGGTAAGGCGGATTAAACCCTTCAGGGTTATCAGTGATTGCCTTGTTTATCGCTTGGCGCGCGATGCGTGTATAATCAGATGGGAGAGGATTTTGAGATGGAACTAACGAAGGAGCAGATGGCTGCGGCGCGGGTTGGGGCAAGGAATTTGCTGCCGGATTCGCCGGAATGGGAGCAGGACTTGTATTTTGTGCTAACTGGCGGCTTTGATACTCTGCAATCAACTCGGCAGCCGAGTTGTGAGGATCGGCAAGACCACCCCAAGGCCCCTTTGCACCAGGATATTTAGCGCCGGACCTAATCGCCTCATCAAGAAGCTTCATCTGGTCGGCTTTTGTTGGCAAACCCTGAACGCCTGGGATCGCCCGAACATAGGGGTTTTCAGCAACTGCGCTCACAAGCTCGTTGCGCATGTCCATTGGAATCTGCGGCCCGGCGTTTGGCACAGCACTTGCTGTAACGTCCGATTTTTCTCTAAGTTCTGAAATGCTCTGCCGTAGAGCATCAAGCTCGGCCTGATCTCCCGTCGTCGGCACCTCTGGCTTTGGAGGCTTTCTAAGCCCGCTCTCTGGCTGTTTTCTGACTTTTGCAAACAAGTTTTCGAGGCGGGCAATTTCTTGCCGTGCTGACGATATTTCGCCAGACAAATCAACATTGCTGGGCTTTGGCATCAATTTGCCGCCAAACATGCCAACGCTGCTACCGCCCCGAGCGAGCGCGAACGGTGATCCGCCCATGGCAACCAAACCAGCCGCGTCAAAGCTGTCCTGTGCCGCTTGCTGCGTATTTGAATAGTCGTAACCGGGTCGAAGCATGTTTGGGATCGTCTCGACGGCTGTTTCGACCATCGCGCCGGGCAGGCCAGCGACAAAACTTCCAGCAGCCTGTGCGGCAGTCGGAACGGCGGGCCCGAAACTTCCGTCTGCGTATTGAGCGATGGGCACCATGGAGCCCCGCGCAATTTCCTCGCGCGGGTCATAGTTCCGCATCTCTGCCGGCATGAGGCCGCGCCTTGACCTTTCCGTCATAGGCCCTAGGCCGTAGTCAGGTAGTCCCATAGGAGGCATCAGGGCTCTATTCGGCATTGCAAGTCTTCCTGAGTTGTGCTGTCATCTTGTGGGCGGCGGATTGGCTGACAAGCGTCGTATTCTCAACGGGGCACCGTTGGCCATTCATTGAGAACGCCGCCCATCCACAATGTTCCCGGCACCGATACCGACGCCAATACCAAGCGGCGCAACGTATCTGCCTGCACGGTTTCTTTCTCTTTCAACCGCTGCGGCTTCCGTCCGCATGCGCTGCAAATGCTCCGCAACGCGCGACGTGTCCCGCATTGGCGTTGTGACGATGCCAGCGAGCGGGCGGTTTTTCCGTTCCCGCAAGAAATTGACGAAAGTTGCCGTCAGCCATTCCTTAACGCTGCCAATGTTGGCATTTGCCGCGCTTCCAACGAGATTGACATCTGCATCCTTGGCGTCTTGAACCATGCCGCGAATGTGCGTCCTTGAGTTTCCAAGGCTGTTGCGGGTCCGCGTTGCAACGGCCTGATCTCTTACCGCTCGAACAAAGTCGATAGCGGCCTGATCGCCAAACATTTCTCGCATAGTGCGGCGAATGTGGTCGGAGTTGAACAGCTTGGCAACGTCGTGTTGGCTGCCGAGATTGTCCACTTTGTCGATCATCTTCTGAAGGAAATGGACTCGCACCAGGTCTTGAGCTTGCGGGGCAAGCTGCCGAAACTCGCGCATCTGATTTCTAAACTGAGGACCGGCCTTTTGGGCGAATGCGTCGCCAAGCTCTGTCGCGCGCTCGGCAAAGTTCATGTCTGCCCACCGGCGGTTTGCAACTGCCCACCGTGGGCTTGCCATCGTCATAACGCCTGTGATGTCGCGATAAAGAGGCTGTAGGGTATTGACGAGGTGATTAGCGCCCTGTCTGCGTGCCACCTCGATCTGCCCCCTGATCGCCCCGCGCATGTCCTGAAGCATTTGCAGAGACGGCATTAGGAGACGTTGGCCGTTCCCTGCATCAACGTAAAGCTCATTGATCGCGCGCTCTAGCGCCTGCCTTTGCTCACCAGATCGGCCGCGCATGCGGTTAAGATTGCGATCCACAACGCGCTGAATGCCAGCATGAAGCGCCCGATTGTTGACCGCTGTTCCCGTTGGGGCTCGATATACAGCGTCATACTCTCTCCGGGCCTGTGTCGTCAGATCCGTGATCAGGTTTTCGGCATCGTCAATCGTCGCCTGATTGGGTGATATGCGGCGCAATGTTCCGCGCATCGTGTCAAATAGCTGTTCCTGCCGCCTTGCAACAGCATTTCGCGCCATGTTTGCCGATGCGCCAGTTCCAGAGTTTGCGAGGTAATCAAAGTTGCCAGACAGGCCGTTTTCTTCGATACGTTTCACCTCATCAAGATCAACGTTGCGAGGATTGCGCGTTCCGCCGGCTGGTGTGCGTCGCGCGGCATCTGATGCCGCAACTGATGGGTACTCACCGAAAAACAGATCACTATCGCCGTGGACGTCTTGAAGTCGCCTCAGACGAGCCTGTGCTGCCTGTGGCGAAACACCTGTTTCCTGCACAATCCGATTGATCGTTGCTGGAATAGCAACCTGTGCGTCACCGTTCGCGCGCACCATCTCCTCACCTAGAAAATCGAGCGTCTGCCGCTGCATGGCTGCGTTGCCTGGGGCCGCACCTGTCGCAACTTGGTTTGCAATGGCGTCAACGCCGCCGTCTCCCAAATCGTCAAGCGTGCTTCGGTATGCCCCGCTACCTGGTCGCGCCAGTGAAGACCCCGCCTGAACAATTCTGCCAGCGCCTTCCGCAAGACCGCCAAGTATTGCCCCGCCAGCAACGCCCGCAGCAGCCGCTGCGGGCACGTTTTTCATGCGCTCTTGAAATCCGCCTTCTGCATTTCCAAAAGCGTATACAGGGGCCTGTGTTCCGCCTACCGTTGCCGCTTGCGCAACACGGCCCGCCGTGCTTGCGGCTGGAGCTGGTGCGCCCATCAACCAACCAGCGCCGCGCCCCGCACCCATTGCGGCACCGCCGCCGACAATAGCGCCCGCGACTTCTGAAGCAGGCTGCAAGATTGGGTAGTTCTCGCGCTCGATGTCCTGTTGTGCGCGTTGGAATGTCAGGTTGCGGTCATAGGCATCATTAAATGTCGTGCCATCGCCATAGCCAGCCGCAGCGGCCACGTTTTTGCCGGCATACTCAACGCCAGCATTCAAGCCCGCTGCAATCTCATCCATGAACGGACCGACAACCGGAATCCCTCGCAATGCGTTTGGCGTGCCGCTCTGCCGTTGCAAATCAAGCATGCGCCGCTCGCCTTCAGATAGGGCGGAAAGGTCTCTCGATGGTGATTGCTGGGATGATTCTTGACCGCCTCCAGGGATAAGCCCACGGCTGCGCGCCTCGTTGAGCATGCCTAGCTTTTCAGGCGGAAGGATGCCGCGCTTTTCTGCTTCTAAAAGCGCCTCTAGTTTGCTCATTGACCAGCCCCGATACTGCGCAGCAATTCTTCGTTGCTCATGGTGCTGTACGGAGATTGTCCTTGCGGGGCTCTGCCCTGGATCTTCAGAGGTGCGCCGCTAATTTCTGGCAATGGGATCGCAAAGTTGTTCATTACACGCTGACGAACACCCTCAAGCGCACGGCGGTATTCTTCTGCGTTTCTCGCTTGAGATAGGTTGCCAACAACTGCAACAAGGCGCTTTTGATCGCTATCCGTCCAAGGGCCTTCTCCTGGCTTGCGGATTAGCGGTTTGATTGCTGCTGCAAGCGCCTCAGTGTCACCGGCTATTCTGTTGCGGACTTCAGACGTGTAGCCCTTGCCGCCGTAGTTCGTAACGCCTTCAATGGCACTGCCAATTGCGCGAGAAATGCCGCCAACAAGTCCGCCATCCTCTGCACCCTGATAAGGTCCAACGGCGTTTTCAAATGTTGATTGATCGAAGTCACCAGGAACACGGGCTAGTGTTTCAATGCCTGCTGCAACGTTCTGTGCAAGATCGGTGTCGTCGCCTCCTGAAACACCCTTGTCGCTAAGTTGTCCTGTAAGGACATACCGGCGATAGGCATCCGATCCAGGTGCTAGCCCATACTGGTTTGCCATCGATGCTCTGTATTCTGGTCCATTCTTATTGACGGCAGCCGGTTCCTGATACCCCCGCGCCTTTGCAATCACCCAGTCAGCCCCTAGGATCGGATCACCACGAAACTGATCGGGGATGGATGCAGCCAGCTTAGGATCAGCTTGCAAAAACCGATTCCAGTTGTCCGCATTGCCGCGCACGAGCTGCGCCGGACCGGCTGCGCGCTTCATACGCAGGTCGTCAATCTGCATCGAGCGAAGCTCATCGCCCTGCGTTGCCCGCTGTTTATCGAAGGCGAACCGCTGTTGGCTCAAGCCGAGGCGCTTTTGATCCATCTCGCGCGAATATTCCCGGTCGGCCATGCGGTCGGCTCGGTTTTGCTTTTGCGCGCTGAACCGCCCCGCCTGTTGCACGCCTTGCGCAAGTCCCGAACCGACGTTATCGGCCCCGAGAACGTTTGCGCCCATTAGGAACAGAGGCGACGTAAAGATGTCTTCAAGCGAACCGCCTGGTGCTTGAGGCGGTTTTTTGCCAAGTTGATAATCCATCTCAAAGAATCCTCGATGCGCCGATAAGTCCCTGATACGGAAGCATGGCCCCGCCAGCCGCAGCCGCACCGCCACCGAATAGGCTTCCCAGCCCACCAGCCGCCGCGCCGCCCATCATGCCGCCCATCCCGAGAGTTGCGCCGCCCGTGAACGGAGCCGCTGCCATCATTCCAAGTCCGAGCGCCGTTTGCATCGGGTCAGACTTTTGCGTCTGCGTTTGCGTGCTCTGAGACGTGCCGCCAAGCGATGCAACCGGCATCATCGTGCCCATGTACTCTTGCAACGCTCTGGCCTGTCTGTTCTGGTCGAAGTCATAGCGGGCCATCTGCTCGCTGATGCCGCGCTGCGCTTGCGCCTCGCGCTCCGCCCCAACGCCCCGCAACATAGCGAGATCTTGGTAATCCTGATTGGCCAGCGTCGGAGCCATGCTTGCCGCCTGCATCTGGCGGCCGCGTTCGGCTTCGTAATTCTGATATTCGATAGGGGCGAACGCATCTCCCAAACCGCGTGCCAAGCTGTACCCGTGCGAGTCCGACCCCGTGCGACCAGCGCGTGAAAACGTGGCGTTGATCCCCGGCATCACGTCCGCCATGATCCGGCTTTGCAGCCCTCCCATGTACGGGTTGCCCTGGCTTAGATAGTCTCCGCTGAGCGTGCTCTGCATGTTGCCTTGAGCGGCCTGCACAAGCGGGCTTCCCGATGTCGCGCGGGCTTCCGTTCCTGCAAGTGCTGCCGTCGTCGCCGGGTCAAAATCGGCATATGTCTGGCCTGGGAAAAACTGCTGGTTTTGCCGCTGATTATAGATGTTCTTTGCTTCGCCCACGCCAAACTCAAGCCCCGGAACTGCTGGAGCCCACGGGTCTGACTTCTGCGTTGATTCCTGCTTTTGCGACTTGCTCATTTCAAAGTACCTTTTCGACAACCGTCGCCAGCTTGGACCAGCCGAACGGCTTCAATGCTTTTTCCCATCCAGGACGGCCGCAGCCTTCTAGCCGAACCGCGCCAAGCTCTTTGGCCCAAACCTCGATCACAAGCAAAACGCTCGCCACGTCTTTGATGTCTCCGCCGCATATCGGCATGCCAATCGTCAGACCTGCGGCCGTGTCGTAAATTTCCGTGATGATGACGCCCGTTGCCGCTACGCCATCCGTGACAACCCAAAGCTGCGCATCACGCTCCGCAATTTTCTCGCGCCACTGCTTTGCCGTGCGAACGCCCGTGACATCTGCGGCGTCCTGCACCCAATCCTCAACCTCTGGCCAAAATGCCGGGAGGTTTTCCGATTTGACCGGGATCAGGCTAACGGATGACAAGCGCGTCATATGTTTCGGTCCCCGCTGCGGTTGCATGTGTGAGTGTGAAACTAACGCCTACGGCTCGCGCCGACACGTAGGGGCTGAGCGCCGCCGCTGCCGAACTCGTTGGCATCAGCACAATCGCCGCCTCTGTCGTGACAAACTCATTCGCAATTACCGACGACGTGCCAGCCGTTAGCGTCACTTTTGTCAGCGAATAATCTTTATGGTCGCCGCGCACGAACTGGCGCGAAAGATTTTGCGCCCATAAATAGAGATCGCCCGCCTTGGCAGACGGCGGGGCTGTCCATCGCCTATCTGTCACCAGTCAGTTCCGCCGTGTAATTGATGCCTTCCGCCCGGCTCCAATTGCTTGACGCAATCGAGATGCGAGCGCGCAGAAAACGAGCGTCAATCCGCTGCGGGCAGAAGCCTTGAGCGTTCATCAACGTGCCTGTCGTATAAGCGACATCAGCACCCGGAAGCGCGCGTCGATACCCGATGGATGCCGTGATCTGCCCCTGGATCGCGTCACTGATTGGCCAGATCTCAGTGACCAACGCGCGGTTGCCTGGAGCCGCTTCAAACTCTTGCGTGTCAATCGTCGCCGGTCGCGCATCGCCGGTAAAAATGCCGATCTGGTTTGACGTGTTTGCGCCAGCCAGAAACCGCCTGCGGTCATCGAAAACAGATGAGTCAATGTTGATGGCGTTGAGGTTCGTCGTGTCCAAATCGTCCGAGGTTTCGAACGTGTGAAAGTTATCAACGGTGAGCGGGTCCACGGGCAAGTCAAACAGGTATTGCAGGCTTACGTCGTCGCGCGTCCATCGCCCATCTTGGATAGAATAGATCAGCTGCTCGTTGATGTTTGTGGCCGATCCCGATGGAAAGCCGAACACCACGAGCTTATTGACCGTATCAACCGCCGCGTTGACCTTGTAGCGGTACCCATAGTTCAGGTTGTCGGTGAAATACTTGTCTACCTTGCCATAGCCAATCGGAATGCTTTGCTGCCCGTCAAAAACATAAAACCCATCGTCCGAAGCAAAGAAGATCAAGCGCCCATAAGCTGCAACGGCATCGCGAGAGATGGCCCCACGGCGCTTCTCAACGGCATCTTGGCCAAAGTCCCAGATCAGCGGCGGGCCGACGTACACACCGCGCCGGATCGCGCGCTCCTGAAATATGGCTGCGTAATCGAGGCCAACGATGGCCTGCACCAGGCCACTCTCTTGTGCAAACACTTGGCTCCCGGCCTGTGTGGCCGCTGATGGCGTCCAATCCGTGATGTCGTTGAATGCTGAAAAGTAGACCGTGCGTCCAAGCCCTAGCAGGAGCTGATCGCCTACCGTCGCGAGGCATGTTGCCTGCGGTGGAGATCCGCCAAGATCAGCAAACAGAGACGAAACGCCGATCTGATAGACCTGCGGAGCATGGCCCGGCGCAACGGCGACGACGTAATCACCGAATTGATCGAACTGCCAACCGGCATCAACGGCCAACGCATAACCGCCAGCCTTTGAGATGTCCGTCGCAACGCGCGAGACTAGCCAATACAGCTTGGCGCTATCCCCGCAGAAGATAACGGCCTCGCCGTCGTCCTCATAAATACCTTTTGCCCCGCGCAAGTCCGATGTCGTCGCCGCACCTGTGCCGCCGTACAGTGACAGCGAGGGAAACGGCGCGTAAGCCCCGGCGATGGAAAACACGCCCTTTGCCTCCGTCGCTGACGATCTGCGCGCGGGCTGGTCTGGCGTCCATTCGCCAAAGGGAATAGGGCTCGGCATATCAATAGCCCCAAGGCGTCAAACGGCCCGATGAGACCTTGGCTTCGTATTTACGGGTCAGTTGTTCCAGCGCCTCGCGCACGCCATCGCGCGCCAGCTCGACGCCTTTCATATCTCTGAGCTTGTCCCGATAAAGGCTGATCTTGGCTTGATGCCGGATGAGATCGCGCCCTTCCGTAACCCATCCGTTCGCATCGTTATCCGCTGCAAGCGTTTTGAGGCGAGCAAGTCCCGAGATCGTAATAGGGTAGACTTGATCTGGGATAGGAAACAGGCGGAGCTGGTCTGCGTAGATGGCATAATCCGTTGATGCGCCCGAGTGCTGCGAGTTTGGGACTGCATAGGTGTCCATCCATAATTGAGTGCGAGCCCATAGCGTGTAAGGCTCTGAGGATTGCAGGAGCGTGATGCTGTCGATCTCCAAGAGCGTTACACCTGTATCAAGTGCGCTACCGTCCGAATTGAGCAGCGAAGTCCATGCGTAATATTCCTGGTCGGCAACGGTATTGAGCTTGAAAAGCTTCTCGTTGAAGTGGAAGCGCGTGCCTTCCCACTTGCGGATGGCAGCGTTGATCGCGTTGGTGATTGGAGACGCGAGATCATCGCGCGCCAAGTCATCAGCGATTTCCGTCTTGATCGTGCCGAGTGTGCTCATGTGAGTTGGGGCGGGATCACTCCCGCCCCTCTCCTATCAGTCATCGGCGGGGACGTACTCAACGATGATCGTTGCCGCCCCCGTCGTTGCTGCGGTGCCGCTCTGCGTATACTCGGCATAGATGTCAGTATCAGCAGAAGCGCTAAGCAGTCCGCCGAGTGTGGCGGGCGCAACGCGCGTTACAGCAACGGCTGTTTCGTCTACACCGCCGGCGGCCACGAGTGCGTCATCATCGCCGGAAGTTCCGACGATAAGAACGTTGGTCGTCGCAGCGTTGAACACCGTCTGCACCGAAACCGTCGTGCCAAGCACAATGGCATTGGCAGGCACTGTCCCGATTTTAACCGATGTCCCCGAAGCATTGTCATCAAACGCCAGATCGTGGCGGATGTAATGAGTCTGGCGAGTGTGATACTCGCGAGCGGTCGAACCGACTCCCATGATATCAATCTCCCCTTATGCTGCGGTTGCGTAGGACGACACAACGATGGTGCTGAAGTCGAGGCTGTTCCAAACGGACTTCTTAAGTCCGCCGATGCAGCCTGCTTCCACGCCCAACTGGTTGCCGTAATCAAAAAGTTCTTCGTTCCAGTCATACTTTTTGAGTGAATGACCTTGACCGAAGCCCATATGTGCCGCCTGTGCACCGCACAGAACGCCACGACGAACCGTCGCGATGGCTGCACCCGTTGACGAGTTGACGCCCTGCGTCACGCGCGTTGACTCGTGCAGGATGACGTTGTTGTAAACGCCAAGCGATCCATCAAAGATCGGGTTTTTAGCAACGTCTCCGCCGCTCATTGCCGCCTTCTGGATGTCAAGCCACTGCCCCGTCGAGGTGTTGGTGCGAAGCGACGTGACTTGGTACGGATGCAGGAACATCACATACATTTTTTTGCCGTTGACACTGATCGGACGGAACACCGGAGAAGCAACCTTGGCGGCCTCCACGGCTTTGTCGATCAGGGTCAGCGAGAAAATGTCATCTGATGCCAGTGCTTGGTCGTTTGCGTTGCCATCGCCGCCCGTGTCCGCCCACTTCTGGCGGGTTGCAGCCGGAGCAACAATCGCGTTATGGCCGGAAAACTTGGTATCCGTGACCGGCGTATAACCGCAGATCTGATTGAAGAACCAAGTGTCCATGCGATCCGCCCACCAGTCACGAAGGCCGCTCATGGCCTCCTCACGGATGGAAAACGGAATACGCTGCTCCGTCATTTTGCCCTTGGAACGGACAGCATGACGAAGCTGGTTCACAACCAAGTCATCGGTGTAGGTCGAAAGGCTTTCTTCATTGCCTTCCAAAGTTTCGTCACCCTGGACACCATCGCCGGTCAACTGCATGCGCAGCGTGCAACGGATGCGGTCGCCTGGGGATTTTTTCGCGTCGGTTTTTTCGACGATCAAGCTGTCTTTCGACTCGCCAACAAAGCGCCCAATATACGTTTCTTTGAGCGCCTCGCGGGCGAGCTTTGCAGACCACAGCTTGACCGCCTCTGGCGCGTTGACGCCATATTCGGTATTAGCCATTTGTAAAGCTCCGAGATTGGATTGATGATTTTGCGATAGCGCCGGTTAGCGTCTCGGCTGACGAGTCACGGTTAGCGGTTCGTGAGACCGAAGCGCTCTAGAGTCGGCTAGAGCATCCGAGGGTTACGCGATTACAGCGCGCCAGCTTGGCGCATTTTATTCCACACCGCATCGGCTTTTTCCGGGTCGGTGATGTACATATCAGCAAGCTCCGCTTGAGACGGAAAACCGCTGGCATCCTTGGACGTGCTTGCGCCGGTTGAAAGCGATCCCGCTGCCTTCTGACCGGCTTTCACCACGTCCAATTTCGTCTGCGCTGTTGGGGCTGGTGCGGGCTGCTGAGATGGCCCGCTAAAGCCGCGGCCCTTAGCCAGCGCATAGATGTATTGTGCCGGGTCCGCGCCGACTTGGCGGGCCTGTGCGGCAATCGAAAGAGTGTCCTGTTTGAGCATGTACTGGCGAAGTTCTGCCGCCGACGACATGCCGTTTTGACGTGCAAGCTGTTCCACCTGCGGGTTGCCGTCGGGATAGAACACAGCCAATTCCGCAAGCCTTGAGTCCGCAAGAGACTCTGCCGCGTCATAGTAGTCCGGCGTTTGTTCCGCGAATTGACGCTCGGACTGAATGATCGACTGAAACGTCTGCTGTTCTTCGAACTGCGCGCGGGCTTGCTGTTCCTGTTGCTGTTTCCATTCGGAAAGCTGCTTGTTCTGATCGGCAACCGATTTGACTTGCTCCTCAAGCCGCCGCTGTTGCAGTTCCTCTGGCGTCAGATAAAGCTCGTCTTGCTGTTGCTGGGAACGCATTTGGTCTTCACGCATGGAGCGCAAAAATTCCTGCATGTTGGCAACTTGGTTTGCGAGCTGTTCCTTTTCCTCGCGCAGTGCCTTCCGCTGATTACGTTCCTCGCCTAGAGCGCCGCGAAGATCGTTGTACTCTTTGCTGAGCTTTTCATAATCAGGCTTTGGCTGCTCGTCGTCTTTCTTCGCCTCTGGCTTGTCGCCTTCTGGCGTTGGGTCTTCTGTCTGCGGCTCTGAGCCCTCGATTTCTTTGGCCAGCTCCGCATATGCGGCGTCATCGGCTGAAGGCTGCGCCTCCACCGTTTCAATTGTCGTGTTGTCCATTAGTTTCTCACCTTTGCATCAGACGGGATGCGACCGATACCAGTCGGGCGGCACTGGCAAGCCGAGGTTGGCCTAATACGCGGCCTGATACGGAATTTGTTCGAGCATGGCGCGTTCGCGGGCGGCTTCGGTTGCCTCGCGTTGCGTCTCTATCGATGTCTTCTGCGTGTCGGCTCCAGCCTTGGCGGCTCTGGCCTCACTATACGACGCATCAGCCGAAATCTTGCGGATCTCTTGCGTCTTGCGGGCCTGCTCAAGCTGCTGCTCAGCCTGTTGCGCCTGCTGTTGCTCTGGCGATTCTTGCTGTGACAGGCCCTGGATGATCTCTTGCGAGAGTGACGACGGAAGCGGCGAGTATTCGACCAACTTCGCCCAAACATCCATGCCGATAGGCGCGTCTTTCAGGAGCGGCATCATCTGCACCAGCATGCCCCAGACCTGTTGCTTTTGATCTGCGTTCATGGGTGCTTCGTCTACCACTACGTCAAACTTCGCGGCTCCAGGCTGGCGCATAAGCGGGATGTATTGCTGCGTACCGTTCTTGCCCTGGATGCGGATCAAGCGGCCGTCTGAGACGTAGCGATTGATGAAGTCGAGAAGCACCCGGCCTTGAAGTTTGCGGTAGCGGCGAAGCGAGTCAAAAAAGACCGCTAGGATCGCATAACCAGACTTTTTGCGTTGCGCCTCCAGGACGCCAGCTTGCTCGCGCTGCACCAACCCCAGCATTTCCAAGTTGATGCCCGAAACCTGCGGGAGGCTTTCGGTGGCAAACTCCAGAAGCTGCCCCATGCCGGCAGGCATCGCGGGCGGATCTTTCGGCCTGATACGATCCAGCATGCCGGGCTTAACCTCGACCATGCTGTCGGGGCGGCTCCACTGGTCTTCAGCATCGCGCTTGTTGACGAACGCGCCCGTCTCATACATCAACCCGCCCTTGGCGTTGGAGTTGATGATGTGCAGGAGCTGCGAGAGCCATTTGTTCGCCCACATCTGCGGGTCACACATGGCTTTTACGATTCCATACCAAGTGTTTTTGTTGCGGTCGCGCTTGCCCGTGATGCACTGGAACGTAAAGCCAGACGGAAGCTCTTTTTTCTCAATAAGCACGTTGCCGGAATAGATCGCCTGATAATGCACGCGCCTGTCGTGCTTGACGGCCTGCGGAGGTTGCGCGCCATTCATCAGCGCCATGTTTATCAGCGCGGCGTATTGCTCTTTCGAGACGGCTTCAAGATCGCCGTTCGGGCCCGGGACGGCGTAGCCCTTTTCAAGATCCCACCACTGCATCTGGACGACGGTAATCTCCCGGCCATCCTCGCGCTTGTTTTCGTCGCGGCCCCAAGTGTAGTCATCGCGCGGGCTTGAGTAGTTGTTGCTGGACGTGTCTTCAAGCGTGTCTTGCGCCTGGCTGAGAACAGCGTCGAACTTATTTTCCCAGCGGGCTTTGAAGTCCTGCTTTTCGTATTTGCGCACCCTGAACCTAAAGCGTGAATCCGTGAGGTTGCGCTTGTTGGCGTTCGGGTCCCAACCCATTTCCAGCGGATCAATGCGCGGCATGAGCACGTCGCCGGCCGGGTCATCCTCATACGACATGTGAGTTTCAGTCCAACCCATGCCGCAAGTGATCGTGTCAAGGAACGCATCCGACTCCTCGTCTTCGGCGTCGGCGTTGTCGCGGATGAAATCAGCCGCGGCTGTGTAAACCTCGTTGGCTTGGGCATCGCCAAGCTCGCGCGGGTAATACGTGACGGCCTGTCTGTTGAGCACTTCCGCGCCGGCGACGGCATCCACCATCGGGCCGACGCGGTTGAACGTGATCGGCTGGCGCATCTGGCCCATGAGAGACGCTTTATCGTCAGCAGACCATTGTTCGCCACTGACCAGATCATACCATTTCTTCGCGTCGTCGCGCCAAGTCGAATGCTGTTCCTTTGACGCCTTTTCCCAGCGATGCAAGCGCTTGAGCAGGTCCGACGTATCGTCGTCGTCGCCGTCGCGCTCGATCTCGTTTTCGTTGTCGTTCATGCGGCCCACGCGCTCCCGCTGTTGCGAGATTTCTTACGATTGCGCGCATAGCGGTCCTCGACCTCAACGGGAAGCTCTGTCGTGGCATAGCGCTGCATCATCACGGCGATACGAGTTGCCGACATGAGATCGTCGCGCTCCTTAATGATTTTGCCGTCTTTGCGATGATACATGCGAAATTCTTCGAACCATTCATTGAGGTTTGAAAACACCTTGAAGCGCCCGGTCATCATGCGTTCCAGGATCATGATAATGCCGGCCTCAGTGCCAAATCCGCCTTCTGCGTGCGTCGCGTGCTCGCGCCACATATTGAGGCCGCAGGAGCGGTATTGATCGGCAAGCTGGATCGCTGACCCTTTGTCGTGCTGCAATCCATCGTGTGGCCATGCGCACGGTATCCAAGCGCCCCACGGATTGATGGCCGCGGCGTGAATGACGGGCACCGCCTCTTTCTGGCGATAGCTTTTCGTGACGAAAATCGTGTCTGCATCCCGGTCGATGGAAATGTTTACGGCAGCGAACGGGTGATTGAATCCGAAATCTAACCCGTTGATCTGGACATAGTGAGCAGGGATCGGAAACGGATCGCAGGCAATCAACTCCTCTGAGATCGGGAACACGCGGCCAGATCCGAGCATCGGAATGCCTTTAGCGCGTGCGTCCCGCTCATGCGGCGGGTAGCTCGCCCACAATTCGTCTTTCTGTTTTTTCGTGAGATGCGGTACGTCATCCCATGTCGCTTGAACGCAGAATTTAGTCACCGTCCATCTCCAGGAACATCATCGCCACGTCAGTTGCGCCTTCCAACGGAGTGAATGTGCAGAGCGTCATGCCGTCTACTGTCATCGTTCTGGTGAGGCATTCGGTGTAAACATCCATCGGCGGTTCTTCGTCGAGCCAGACGACGTGCTTTGCCGTGCCTTGAAATTTCTTGCGCCCCTGGTCGTAACTCTTGAAGCCCACTTGGCTGATACCGCCTGAGACGTGGCGGACTTTGGCGATGTCCATAGCGCCGCTGATGCCCGCGCGCTTTGATGGCTCGCCTATGATGTCATCGCCGGGAACGAGGCCCGTTCCGAGTTGGCCAATCGGTCCCATGAGCGCGAATTGAATGATGTCTCGCGTTGTTTCGCCGGTATCGCCAGCCGCCCAACAATCAACCGGATCGTTGAATCTCCTGCCTTCCCACCAGTCAGGATATTTGCCTGTGAGGTGTATGGCCGTCTCGTATCCACCGACTCCCCACGTCTTGCCGACACGGTTTGCCGCCATCATGCAGCGTTCGCTAAACTCCGCGCCGGCCGCAAAGAATTGCAGGTGCTTGGCGTATAGTTCACGCCTTAACGGGCCGTCTGTCGGATAAAGGTCGAACAGCTTCCGCCTCGACTTCCGGCGTTCTTTCTCCTCCAAGAGCGCCAGCAACTCCCGCTTTTCCGACGAGCTGAGAGAGTCGAGATTCAAGCTGGTCATCGCTGAGCCTCATGTTCATGTCGCCGTCAATCGTGAGCTTGTCGCCGTATTTCTGCGGGGCACGCTTTCCGGCGGCCCATTTGCGGGCGTCAATGCGAACTCGAGCGCGGTTCGGATCTTCTTCTGTGTCGGCAATTTCGAGCAGGCTGTCCGCGTGAATGTCTGCTTGTTTCTCGCGTGCGCGTGCGTAACGTTCCTGAAAGGTTGCATCTTCACTGAGCCACACCATCACAACAGAAATCGATGGAATTTCAGGAAACTCTCGGCACAGCTTGTGCAGGCTCACCTCAGTTGTAGATAACTCCTCGCAGATGATGTCCATCGCAACGGCTTTACGTTCGTCAGTCCAATACTTGCTATTCCCGGAGCTAGAGCCTGGCTTATCGCTTGGTGCTCTTTGTCTAGGCTTTGGCGATTGCTTTGATGATGTCTTGGCATTCTTGGAGGACGAAGCCCGTCGGGTGCTTAATTCGGGCGTTGATACGATGGTGTTCTGTTCTGTCGGCATTTTCGATGGCCTTCAGTAGGTTTTGCGCGGCTTGCTGGATGGTCTCGATCTTGGGTGGCCTGCCCCTTGGCTTTGTCTCTGTCATTTGCCGATCCATGCGAGCGCTGCTGATACGATGGCGATGTCTGCGGGATCACCTTTGATGGCGGGGATTGAGACGCCAATGATTTTAAGGGCGGCAACGGCAGCTATGACCATGGCCGCGATCATAAACGCGGGTTTGATCTGGCTTAGGTTAAGCGTCATGCGATTTCCTTTATCGCGCCCTGATGTGGTCGCAGATGGGTGACATGGTGCTGTGAGTGAGTGGCGTTGAGTTTCATGTGAAACGTTGCAAAGGAAAAAGGCACCCTGAGTTGTATGGGGTGCCTTCTGTCTATCTGCTACGCGCCAATTTCACCGACCTAGCGCGATCTTCCCATACATTGGGGTGATTTGTTGCCAACGTCAACTGGGAGGGCGCAAGAGTCCATAAAAGATTGCGAGTTTATCCAGGGCAGAATTAACGTGCTTTCTGCCGTGACGGATGCGTGATCTTTGAGACTCTGAGCCAAGACGCCAGCCGATTTTCTCCGCCGTCCCATCTTCCATCAGCACCGCCAACGCAATCAAGTCGCGTCGGTTGTCGATGAACTCGAAGGCTTCTTTGACCTTCTGATGGCAATACGTTCTCCATTCTGGGCGTATCAGGGTTTCCGTGTCTGATTGCCCCTCAGTCGTTCCGCTCCAGCGCTGATCGCCATATGACGCTGTAATGCCTGTTTGACGGGTTGCGCCGTGGTAATAGCACATGAACTGGCTACCCGCCTGAAATTGTTCCGGCGTCACCCAGTCACGGCGATACATCAATTCGAGGCTGGAGAGCACCCTGCCGGCCGGCCTGTCGATCTGACGGGTTTTGGTCGGTGCGAGGTATCTTTCCCCAGCATGACGTTGGCGTTCGAGTGTCGGCGTGAGCGTGTCGGTTGTCATCAGGTGCCTCATCAGTTTGTACGCAGGCACAAAATTTAAGGACGTTGTAGACTTGGTATTCCTCGACGTTGAGGATTTTGGCGATTTGCATGGTGTCGTAGTGGCGACGGAGTTTGGCGACGTACGCGACGAACTGACTATTCAAGGTGTTTTCCTCACTGGTTTGGTTTTCTTAGATTTCCGCTCCCGGATTTTGTCGGATAGGGAGCGGGCGGTTGATGTCTTGACGAGTTTGCCGTCTTTGTTGAGCTTGAAGCCCTTGGGGATGGCGATGGGGCGGGTCATCCGCCCACCTCAAGCTGATATTCGTGAACGCCTTGCGCGATATGCTTGCGCTTGACGGTGTGGCCTCCAAATCGTGGCTTTCGCAAATCCCGCAGCCGTGCCGAGACGCTTGCCTCTGGCTCGCCTGTCTGCCGGGCAATTGCATCAAGCGTGCGAGCGCGTCCGTCCTTCATCAGATTGAACACGAGGTTTAGCTGTCGATGCAGGCGCGGGCCATCACGCTCCTGGTCGATTGTGTCGCCGTCAAATTCGATGGTTGAGTAATTCATTCTCGCTCCCCCGTGATGCGCTTTGAAAGTGCGGTTAATCCTTCTGGCGTCATGTGCAGCGTGGGGTTTTTACTTTCGCGCTGCATTTTTTCAAATGCTGGTCGGGACGTGTCCGGCAATGGGCGTTTACCCAACTCCAGACCGTCAGCAGTTTTTTGGAGAACTGCCCGCGTTTTGGCGTAAGCCTCATCCATAGCCGCGTGTTGCTGGTCGGTCAGATGCACGCGTTCAGGATCGGGATAGTTCGGCGTGACTTGGCGCGTCGGTGCAACGCGCTCGCAGGCTTTGTGCACAGCCCCCGGCATTGGCCAGCTAGGGTATTCGTGCTCGCGCACGACGATATCAACGGCGCGGCGCAAAACGTCTTCGTTCCATCCCATGAGCGCTATTTCGTATTCTTCGAAAAACGCTTCCATGTCGGAGCGCTTAGGGTCGCCGTATAGCTTTTGGAACCTGTCGAGAACCAGTATCTGAACATCAGCCATTGAGGGCATCCTCCCGTTGCTTGCGGCGGCGGGCAAGAACGTCTGCCCCGCTTTCCTTCGGTTTTGGTGCAGCAGCATCGCGGTTGGCTTCGCCCATCAGCGAAGCACACAGAAAGTTAGCGATTTTCGATGGAACGACTGACGACGGTGATCGACCGTTTTCAATCTCTGCCGCCCATTGCAGGGCGTGAGCGGTTAAACGGGTTTTCAAATGATCGGTGGAGAATCGACCTGCTGTTCCTAACTCAATCGCTGGGATGCTGATTGCAAAGCTGGCGTGCCGAATGGTTTTGCAGTTTACAAAAACCCCATGCCCCAAATCTGTTTCACCTTCACGCACGCTTTGCGTTCGTTCTGGGCTCTTAGGGGGTAGGGGGTGAATAATACTAGTATTAACTACTTCCGTAGGAAGTTCCTTATACGCGCGGGCGCGCGAGGGCTCGATTACGCATTTCTGCGGGGTTGAACTACGCAAATCTGCGGGTGGTACGCCGCAATTCTGCGTATGTACGCAATCTTGCGTATACGCGAATCTGCGTAGCCATATACGCGCATCTGCGTAGTGGCGCTCCGTTGTTCTCATGTTGCGATTAAGTAGCTCTGCCACCTGCCGGCATGTCGCCGCGCCGGTCTGGATGATTGCAATAGCAACCAGTTTGGCACATGGGCTGAGATTGGAACGCAGGGCGTCCTCAATTTTTGCACGCCGCGATGATTCGCCGGTCTTGATTTCGTCACTGATTGGTTGTATGTTTTGCATTGTAAGCCATCCTTTGCTGAGGGTTGTTTGCTTCATATCTTCCAGCGCCCACGGGATCAGCCCCCTGTGGGCGTTTTCTGTTATGTGGTCTGCATGTCTTCGAGGATGGCCCTAGCGCGGGCCATGTGGAGGTGGATCGTCTGAAGGCTTTCGGCGGGTACAGTGCGTCCTGAGACGACGACGCTGGTGTTGTGCGTGTCGCCGTAAGGCTTGAGCGGCGACGGCTGCTGATAGGCCGTGCGGACTTCTGGAGCGCGGTAATCGGGCAGGTATGGGTTGTCTGCTACGCGCGCCGACGATGGCTGATAGGCTGGCGCGGGAGCGTGTCCACGATGCAGGGCAAGCGCGTAGCTCATGACCGCAGGCGCGACGCTAAACACAACGCCGAGCAAGGCCGTCATCAGCAAATACGCATGTTCTTTGATGTCTTCGCCGGGCGCTAGATCGAAGCTCAAGAGCTGCGTGAGGCGCGCGATCTGTGTGGCTGTTTCGGAGACGTGCGTACCGCCGTGATCAACGAGTGCTGCCTTGTCTGATTTAAGCTGCGCGGAGAGGTGGTCGAACTCGGCTTGAAGGGTTTCGCGGCCTTGAGCGTAGGCGAGGCCAGCCTGAGCTGAGCGCCATTTTTCACAATGGGCGAACGTGTCTTTGAGCGTCTGATCGCTGCACTGTTTCGAGCGGGCAAAGATCATATGCCCCTCTAGGTTTTTAATCTCGGCTTCCCATGCGCCGGTCGCGGCGTATTCGGGTTTCCACGCTTGCTCGCCCTGGATCTCTTGCAAGCGCTTTTCCTTGCGCGATATTTCCGTTCTGAGGTTGTCTGCGACTTCGTTTTTGTTAGCCGTTCCGACGAGCTCGTTTTCCTTCAACGCGAACGATGCGCCGACGTTGGAATAGGCATCGATCAGCGAGAAAAACACGGCAAACAGCATCAGGGCGATGGACTGCGTGCGGCTGCGAACGAGCGGGGCCATATACCACAGCAACACGGCGGCAAACGTCACGGCGGGAAGGCCAACCGCGAGCGCAAGACCGCCTGAATTGTATCCGAACTGCGCAGTCAAATACATGCTGACTACGGTCATCACGATGATAAGGCCGAGCACGAGCCGTTCAACTGGCATTGGGGGATTGTCCTAAATCAGGACGCAAAACAAGGGGGATAAATTATCAACAAACGATGCGCGCTAGAAGCGGCATCGCACTTAATCACGCATTGACTGTACGTGTCCGCGCGGCTATCGTCAACGGGCCATTATGGGGGTTGTTGACGAGTGTGGGGACAAACAACACAGATGCAAATCAGAGGCGGCAATTCATGACCACGTTCGGGGCAAAGCTCAAAGAAGTGCGGACTCAATCAGGATATACGCACGCATCACGCCTTGCAGCGGACTTAGGCATATCACCCGCAACCTATAGACACTGGGAGCGCGGGACGGCTTTGCCAGATGTCGCAACGCTTGCCATGCTGTGCAGCGTCCTCAACATTAGCCCGAACGATTTGCTCGCCGTTCCGTCTGTCACGACGGCCAAGGCGCAGAGCGCTCGCCATCGGCGGCACAAGGTTGCATGAGCTGTGGCAATTTTGCCGCTCAAAGCACTATCATAAAAATAAAATCAAATTATCTGTTGACCCCGCCCCGAACGTAAATTAGCTTTATCACATCGCCAACGCGGTGGATGCACTTACCCAGCGGTCTTTCTCCTGCCGCGTGTCTCCAAACCCCCAATGGCCGCGTTGGCGATGCTTCGAATTGCTGCCCGTAAAATCGGCAGCGGGGCGGGGTCGCAGGCATTATCGGACTGGGCATGCCTGCGGCCCCGATAATTTCAACAGAGGGCTGATAAAATGGGACGCACACTAGTTGGCCAGAAAAGCCGCACACTCTCCGAAGTGCTTTATGAGATTTGGGACGAGTCGCAGGATCTCGACGCTCGCGAGGGGTCTGATGATTTCCTACGCGGTAAAAGCTGCAATCCCAACGTTGATCGATTGGGCGAGATCCAGCGGTTAGCGGAAAAACTTGTCAGCAAGATCCGCGATTACGAGCAAGACCGCGCTGACGGTCTAGCCGATGAACCCGCGCTAAATGACGACGTGCTCATGTTTGAAGATTACGGCTTTACCTCTCGGCGGGCCGGACGATGAAAAACGTTGTCCAATGGCCGTTGCAACCTCTGCGGGACACGACGCGGGGCTTGCGGTTTACCGGGCCTGAGATGTTCGATCTGGCTTGCGAGACAATCGAACACGAACATGGGCGCAGAGCCCTGATTGATTTCATTGAGGCTGAACTGGAATTGCTGAAATGCTCGACTTGCGACCATTCATCGAATGCGTTGCGTTAGTATTGGGTTTGCATGTTGTTGGAATTAGTCTGTTTTTGTTTTGGGCGGTTTTGAGCGTGGCGTGGGGTCCGTGATGAGTGATCGAGGTTGGGGCGGCGGCAGGTCGAGTTGGTGGCATTGGGTTAAAGAACGGGACTTAGACGTTTTCGCCGTCCTGATTACCTTGTTAAGCGTTTTGCTTTGGATATTTGTGAGCCTGAAAGGCGGTGGAATGTGACTGACTATTCGTATTACCATGATGCTCTGGCCGGCCGAAAGCAGCCGATCGACGCGGACTCTCCCCAGCCCGGTATCTACTATATCCGCGACGGCAAGAACGGGCCGCGCAAGCCGGTATGGATTTGGATAGACAAAGAGACCGGCAAGATGCGCGCTGCCATTGCCCGTGCCCAGGAAGTCGATCCTCACACTATCTGGACGTGGGTTGCGGACAAGCCATGTCCGAAGGACGCTGCCGACTACTGGATGCAGCACCGCAAATTCCCAGGAGAGATTGAAGATCCGTCCATTGGCGACAATTCCGGCGATCTGTCTCTTGCTGACCAGCTCCGCGACTACATGGACACGGCCCGGTCGTGGTTTTCGAAAGCAAAGATCGACACGCAGCAAGCCTGCGACATGGCCGCCAACTACGCCGCGAAAATCATCGAACTCAAGGGCAAGGTCGATAAGGAGCGCGACGGCAAGGTTCGCCCGCATCTGGAAGCCCAGCGAGAAATAAACGCGGAATACAAGCCTGTAATCGATGAGGCGACCGATCTTTCCAAGCAGATCAAGCGCGCGACCGATGGATTTTTGATCGCGGAGAAGCGCCGCCTTGAGGCCGAAGCCCGCGCCAAGTATGAGGCAGAGCGCGCCGCAGCCGAAGCCGAGCGCAAGCGCATTGAAGAAGAACGCGCAAAGAAGATGGCCGAAGACCCGATCGCAGCGCTCACCGATCCAGAGCCGGAATTGCCGGAAGCCCCACCACCGCCCGCGCCGGTCAAGGTGCAGGCCGGCGGGCAGCGCGGCAAGAAGCTCTCGCTGCGCAAGGTCATTGAATACGACGTGACCGATTACGACAAGGTGCTGGCGTTCGTCATGCACGACGCGAAGGTCCGCGCGGTTGTCGAGCAAGTCGCCAAGCAGCAGAGCCGTGCCGGTATTGATGTTCCGGGCGTCACAAAACGCGAAGTTGAGGTAGCAGCATGACCGGGAGCAACGTCGTCAAATTGCAAACTGGAGGGGCGATTGCGCCCATCGTGCCAACCTCGATCGAGGAAGTGTTTAGGCTCGCGACGGCTATCGCCAAAAGCGGCCTCGCGCCGCGCGACATGAACAAGCCCGAGCAGATCACAATTGCGATCATGCACGGCATGGAGATTGGATTGCCGCCCATGCAGGCGGTCCAGAAGATTGCAGTCATCAACGGCCGCCCTACGCTATGGGGCGATGCGCTGCCGGCCCTACTTTGGGCGCGAGGCTTCAAACTCGACGAGGACGTGTCCGAAGACGGCGCACGGTGCAAAATCACACGCCCAGACGGCACAGAAGTCGTCCGCACATTCACGAAAGCCGATGCCGAGAAAGCAGGGCTCTGGTCCAAGTCCGGGCCATGGAAGCAGTACCCGTCCCGCATGATGCAGATGCGGGCGCGGGGATATGCTGCCCGCGACGGTGCCGCTGACGTGCTTTCTGGCCTCTACCTCGCCGAGGAAATGCAAGACGCGGGGATGAAGAACATCACGCCAGCGTCAGAAATTGACGTTCCAGAAGTTCCCGACCAGGAACAAACTGCATCGGACGGCATGATCGAAGTACCAGAAGTTCCCGAGCAGGAACACGAAGCGATTGTAGATGTCGAGGCTTTCGTCCGCATGGTCGAGGATGACATCGCCGGTGCAAGCGGTGACGCGGAAGCGATGGCCGACGTTGCCGAGAAATACGACGACGACTTGCTTTCCCGGCTGCCCGATGACGCACGGGCGCGCGTTGAGAAGCTGATAGAGGACGCTGGGCAATGACGACTTGCCCCACATGCGGCGGACCGCACAAAAAGCGCCGGTCGCCAGAGCATCACGCGCGGTTTTTCGCGGTCATCGCGGCAGCCTATCACCATTGGCCTGATGCTCATGATTTCCAACCGGCGAATGCCGAGCACCTGCGAGCGTGGCTGCTGTGCAAGGCGAAACACTGCGACGTAATGACAAGCGCGCCAGAAGCCTTTCTGCGCGGATCGTTCAAACATGCTGGCGGTTTCTGTTTTCGCTACGTGTCCGGCGGTTTGGTCCACGAGTACACGCCGCGAACTATCAATTGGGAAAAGATGGATCAACGTGCTTTCTCGCCCATCGCTCAAGCGGTTGATGAAATCATAGAGGCTGAGATAGGTATTCCAACGGATCGACTTTTGAAGGAAACGGAGGCAGCAGCATGAGCCGCAAAGCATGGACTGAGGAGGAAGATTTCTTTTTGCGCGAGCTTTGGCCAACGCAAAACCATTCTGCGGAAATCATTGGCGGTATCGTTGGCAGAAGCCGGGGCGCGGTGATAGGGCGGGCGCAACGCCTGGGGCTTTCGAAGAATGGAACGCCGCGAGGCCGTCGCAAGCGTGTGCTTGTTCCTCGCGTAGAGAGGGCTGCGCAATGACCCGCAATAACGATATAAAGTTGGAAACTAGCCGTTTTGATGGTGATCTATATTTTGCGTCACGCGGATCATGTCCGCTGGGCCGGATCTATCGAAATGATAACGGGTTGCTGTACGCAAGACGCCATAATGATTTAGTTAGCGAGAGCTTTGCAAGCATAAATGACGCCGTGATTTATCTCGGCAATGGCCGTCGTCACATCCCTGGTTTTGCCGCTGCTCGATCCGTAATATTTGCGGCTGTCCCAAAGCCTCACATTATATTCAGATCAACAGTTTTGCTTCTGGTATCGGCTTGCTGCTACACAATGGCCCCTATCTTGGGGTCTTGGGCATCAACCGCAGGTCTTGTTGCACTCGTTGTTGCAGTCAATCAGCTCCTAGCTACTAGCGTTTTGCTAGGCATAGACGATGCGTATAGGATTGTTGCAAATCGCTTTGGCTTGCCTTCGAAAGAAACGGGTGGCGAGCTGTGAACGCTTTTTTCCACGAGAAACGCCGCGCGATGACACCGCGCCGGATTGCTGAGATATTTGCTCGCGACGACGGCCGTTGCCAATGCTGCAAGCGCAAACTCCGCGCCGGCGATGACTATGAAGTCGATCACGTGATAGCGTTGTCCAAGGGCGGGAGCGACGACGACACAAACTTGCAGATTTTATGCTCTGGCTGTCACGCCATCAAGACGCCTGGAGACATTTCAGACGCGGCGAAATCAAAGCGCACTTACACAAAGGCCAAAGTTCCCGGCCGCTATAAGACAAGGTCTTTCCGATGATCCCGCACCGCTCAAGGATCGCATTCGTGATTTATGAGGTCCCGCATGGCGGGTACTTCGTGCAGGTTTCAATTCCGGCCGGTCCCGATGGCGAAAATCAATTCGATATGGAGGCAGCGGCTTGCTGCACGTCTTTGTCCGATGCAGAGCGCTACGTTATTAGCCGCATGCGGGATTACGAAGAGGAACAGCGAGAATTGACGCGCCGCCAGACGATAGAGGATAGCGGCAACGTCACGGCTTTCGAGCCAAAGAAACGGAAATGGCTATTTGGATGAGAGGTTCGCCGGGAGCGGATTATGATTTTTCTTCGAAAAGCACACAGCCAAAATCAGGGCCGACCATGTTTGCCCATCCTTCATCACTCTCCACCCAGGCTTCGTTTGAAGCGAACGTAGTCAGGTCTTCGGAATAGGATTGACGCCATCTACCGCAATGGCCAGCGCCCGTCCAAACGTCTTGATGCTGTGTGGGGGTGAAAGATTTACAATCTGCACACCTCATCGCTTTTCGCTCCTCGTTTGACGGTTTCAATTTTCGGAATCAAGTGGCGGCAACAGCGCGATTGGCTGCGCGTCATATCCGCAATCGTCACACTCCCAACCCGTGTCGAGAGGATTCCGGCAACGCGGGCATTTGTTCTTTGCCACCATGTCGCGCTCGTAGCGCGTCGTCGGCTGGTCCACAGTCGGTTGATCCACGGAAAGTCTCCTAATCTTGTTTGTCGGTCGTTGTCAGAATGCGCAGATGTTGCGCTCCGAGTTGCCCCAAGGCTGTTCCCAGCAACTTGTGCGTCTCCGCACTGGCATCTGCATAGATAGCCTGCACGACGGCATGGAAACGGGCGTCAAACTCGCGAGCATCGTCCCGATCTTTCGGCCGAAATCTATCCGCAAATGCTGAAACCGTCCTTGCTACCCGATCCCTCTCACCCTCGCGGCGGCTTGCCTCGATTGCCTTCATGTCAATTGTCATCACCACGCTCCTTATGATTTCACCAAATACTTGCTCGGCATCCGCTCGCGTCCTGTGAGGCGCGCGATCCTGTCGGCTATGTCGGCGTGCTTCTCGTGCAGCTTGTCTAGGCCGTGATCCTGCCGATAGCGATCAACGGCTATGCAGACGAATGGGTAGGCATCATCAAGGGCCGCCTCAAGCTCTGCGATGCGCGTTTCCATCGCCCGCCATGCTTCGTTCTCAGCCTTCAATTCGGCTCGCTCGCTGAATGTCAGCGGTTCGGTGAAGTGCTTAAATCCTAACGGCATATTTCGCTCCTTTTCATTCCGCCTTGCGAGGCGATGCCGAGATTGCTCTTGCGATCATCCACATTCCCATTCGGGCTAATTCCCATCGCGTGAGGACGTTCTGCGTCTTCACCTCTGGATTGAGATCCTCAATCCGCAACAGCCGAGACCCGATGCCGGTGTCATCGATCTGATCACAGGCAATCATGAGCCCCGTAGATCTCCAAACTGCTGTGCGCCCAAAAGTCATCTGCAAAGTCTCCTCTATTTGTCTGCCTTATGGGCTGCTTCAATTCGATTGAGCGCCTTTTCAGTCGCCTGCTCAATTGCCCCAACAGCACACACACCCCCGTCATAAATAGTCGAGTTGAGTGCCGGCAGGTCATGGACGATGCAATAACATTCAGAAGGTGCGTTTACATCGTAAGAGCCCGACCGGCTAATGATTCGAATCGAAAATGAACATGGCATATCGCCCTCCTAACTGGACACGCGCAGCGGGGATCGCGGCGCAAGTTGATTGATCTTCTCAGAAGCTAGCTTGACGCGCTCGCGGATTTCTTCGCGGCTCATTTCTGGTCCGCCGTCGCGGAGCCGGTTGTCTAGCATGTCGAGTATCATTCTCGCCTCTTCCATCAAGCGAAGCGAGCGCAGAACTCGACGGTATCCTCGCTGCTCAGCACCCATCGCTTTTCGCTCCTCAATCTGATCTGGTATTTCTGGAAACCATCTCTGCGGGGTCAAGTCCGAAGCGCCTGCAAAGCTGATGCGAAAACGTTGATCCGAGCGCGAAGCATTTTGATACTGCCACCCATCTGGGATGATTATGGCCATCGGGTGCGGACGGGTCTCTAGATCCTCGCACCGCTCGCTCCAGCAGCTTTTCGTCAGATATGCTGCGAACTGTATTTCCATCACCTACCCATCCGGCCTCGCATGGGAGATTTTCGCGAGCATCGCTATCGATCTGCTGCTTTAGATAGTCGTATCTCGGTAGGTTCATCTCAGGCTCCTTAGTTAGTTGCCGCGTCCAGATGCCTTAAGCACATAGATCGCTTGCCTCACGTCCCGGATCGGGACCCCCTTGTCCTGCATTGCCTTCACCGCATCCGCGTTGGTCGCGTGCGCAATACTATCCCACTCGCGCTCCATAATTTCGAGCCACGGCGACCAGTCCATCTTCGGCCTGCCACGACTGCGCGCACCGTTGGCCGCACTCTTTAGGCCGCGCCCGCCTTTGGCCAGCGCCTCAACGGCATCCTGTACTATGCCTAGCCCGTCTGCGAGTTTGTCTGATTTCCGATCAGTGGCCAGTTCCAACAGGATGCTGCCCCGGTCATCAATGGCTTTCAGGGCAGCAAACAGGCTGGAACGAGGCTGCGCCTTCGTTGACGTTTTCGGCTCGGCCAAGAGCCATGCGTATAGCACCGCAATCCTCGTGCCCTTGCGCAGAGCGCGGATCGCTTCGGCAAGGCTCTCTGGCCCGCACCCCTCAACATAAACAGTCGTCACGCCAGCGGCCTCCATAGCCGCGCGCTGCTTCTGCGCTGTGCATGATCTGTGTGGGCGAATGTAACCAATCGTTCTCATGGGATAAGATGTAAAGCCGATTTGAATGGATTGCAATAATTATTTACGGAAAATGCACACACGGGTTATTGACATGAGCCGGACAAGCATCTAAGTTCAAGTCAGCAGCAAGGGAGAACAGACATGCAGATCGGATACATCACGATCAACGGCCACAAAGCACCGGCCATCTTTCACGCAGACGGCAGGATCGAAAGCGGCCCAACGGCCAACCGGATGATGCAGGAAAAAGAGGGGCGCTAAGCCCCTCGCTACTCCCAGCAACGAAAGGCCCATCATGGCGAAGTATCGGAAAAAGCCAGTCGTTATCGAGGCGCACAAAATAGGCACTGACGGCTGGCCTATGGCGATCTGGCAGGGCGTGATGGATAATCAGATCGTCCTGCACCTGGAAAAGGTCGGAGGCGCAGTTATGGGACACGTCGAGATCAAGACGCTTGAGGGGACCATGCGCGGCGAAGTTGGGGACTGGATAATCCGCGGCGTGGCCGGTGAGCTTTACCCCTGCAAGCCGGAAATCTTCGAAGCAACCTACGAACCTGTATAGAAAAGGCCGGAACCATGTCGGAATATGACCGCTACTGTGAAATGCTATGGGCGTATGCAAGATTTAAGGGGGTCGGCGCGACCGATGAAGACCTACGTAACACCCCGTTCAAGTATGCCGACACGTTGCAAGCCGTGAATCAAGGTCGCGTATCTCTTGACGAAGCGATGCATCGCTTCGGCATGGCCGTACACCGGCACATGCGGCGCGGTCGTCAAATTAGTGAAGCAGCGTAATCAACATAAGGCCGGATTGAACGTCGCGAATGATCTGTGACCAACCAGCAGCCGATCATTCACGGGAATCGTAAGGGTGTTGCTGGGAGGTAGTCGGTTGCAAGCCTCAGAGCCGACTGAACGGGGGACTTGTGCCCGTGACAGGCCGGAGAGACGGCCACCCAACTCGACAACGAAAGGCCGCATCCATGAAGGTCGTATACAATTCCCGGCACGGCGGATTCAGCCTTAGCACAGAGGGGATCGCGGCTTATGCAGCTCGGAAGGGCATCACTCTATATCTGGAAGATAGCCACTACGGCTTAACAGTATACTGGACGGTGCCAGCCGATCAGCGAAGCGGCATTTTGCGGGACGATGAGTGGCACACGGCAGACATGGATGCCCGCCGAAAAAGCAATGAACTGTACGCCAGAATGACTTTAGATGACAGATCAATATCACGTTCTGATCCTGAACTCGTTGCAGTGGTTGAAGCAATGGGGGATGCCGCAAGCGGCACGCATGCCAGCCTTAGAATCGCTGAAGTTGAGACTGGTAAGAGATGGCGTATTGATGAGTACGATGGTGCGGAGACTGTCATGACAGTCGATGACTATGAATGGCATATCGCCGACTAACCCAGAAAAGGCCAGAGCCATGACCACCACACTAGGAGACGCACTGCCGGAAGCCATCGCGAAGGTATCAGAACTGATCGGGCAGCAGGAGGCGCAGGCCAAGGAAATGGACGAACTGTACGCGGGCGGGGGAGATGCATGATGCGCGCGTACAAAGAGCTTGAACCAACCATTGAATTGGCGAACGCCTAGTAATCCACGAAAGGCCAGAATTCCGGGCGTCAGCTCTGCCGACGGACCCCGGTCTTAGATATCGGCAGCGGAGTGGCGGACGAAACTGGCTCTGCAAAGCGAGCGGGTGATGCGGGAGACCGCACTGAGCGCGCGGTATGGGGTGGCTCTTGAGGCCACCCTCCAGGCCACAGAATTTTTGACCAACGAAAGGCCGATCAGATGACCCCACAACAACGCGAGGCTCGCATCAATCGGGCGAAGGCACACGCCGCCGCAGATCGTCTGCGGTCTGGATTTTACTCAGACGACATCTGCCACTCCATTGGCTGCTCTGTCGGCTGTGATGCGATTGATATTGCAGGATGGCAGGAGACCTACAAAAACCCACACGCAATTGTGGCTGCGCACGACGGCACTCCTGAATGGCTGGAGCATTTGCGGGATAGAATATTTGAGGGTCTCCCTTCACATCGGCGCGCTTGGTGGCACGTCTCACTGGCTGAGGCTCTGCCAGCCGATGTCGATTTGCAGCCTGCTTATCATCTCATCTGCATACGACTTCTGGAGCGGCAGCTTTCGCGCAGGACAGAGTGGGATAATACGGCATACGGTGATCAAGTGGCGGCTGCTCTTGAAAAGGTGATCGCGCATCATCGTGACCCAAGCGAGAGCGCCGCCGAGAGCGCCAGGAGCGCCGCCTGGAGCGCCGAGAGCGCCGCCTGGAGCGCCGCCGAG
>JAJFHI010000175.1 GCA_021775715.1 Hyphomicrobiaceae bacterium
TTCAGAGTGTTGCGCCGGAGCGGGCCGTCGTCGAACGTCAATACAACTTCGCCGGGCTTCAAAAAATCCACCGACTTGTACTGCTGATTGCCGAGCAGAATTCCACCTTTGGTGTCGACTTCAATGATGCGCGACGTGCCAAGCACGTTCGGCCGGTTCTGACAGCTCGACTTCTTTGCCAGCGCGGGCTGGCTAACACCAAAGAGCAGCGCGAGACCCACAGCAACGGTCAACACACCGGCACGGCTTGCCAAAACCCTAAGTTTTGCAGCACAACCATGAGAAGATGCCAGCCAATCAGGTCTGGCGGTGCAGGCGTTCATTGCAGTCTCCTGTGGGCACCCTTATGAGGGCGTAGAGTAGGCGATTTGTGCGTCGAAACGCGCTACACTATTCGTCGCGGCCATCTTTTAACAAGCCGAAGCGCTTGTTACATCTCTAATGTATTTTCACTCTATCGAATTACGTCGGAGCGGGGCAAATGTGCGCCACGTTGCACGCTGTGGCCGTGGAGCATCACACAGGGGCCATCGCGATCCGTTTGGATGGTGATAGAAGGGCCCGCGAACGACCGTTGGGGCTTCCAATAGGTGGTAAGCGGGCTCGATTGAGTCTTTTTACCTGAGTTGAAAACAAAATGTACCGGGGAGTTTGCGTGTTGTGCCCCCGGACTGATCAACAATAATTGAGCGAGTGGCTCGGGCGTTAAGCCGGCCAAGTTGCGGGGTGAGTATGACGGACAATCCGCGGGATACCAGCCAGCAAACGGCGGTCGGTTCCTCCCGGACGGGTGGCACTGCTACGGCAGGGTTGGTGCGGGCAATAAGCGCGACGCTGGACCGTCCAGGCGGCCCAGACGCTGCCGCGGTTGCGGAACTCGTCGAGCATCTATCGGTGCCGGAACTGGCCGACGTCCTCGACCTGCTTGACACTGCCAGTGCTGTGGCACTGATCGAAACGCTTGGGCCCAAATTCGATGTCGACGTGTTGTCAGAACTCGATGAGGGTGTGCGCGACCAGCTGTCCGAAGCCTTGCCAAACGAATTGCTTGCGGTTGCGGTCGCAGAACTCGATACCAACGATGCGGCATATCTTCTGCAGAACCTGGAGGAGAGCGAACGCAAAGAGATCATCGAGCGGCTTCCGAAAGAGGACCGCGCGGCGCTTGAGCGCAACTTTGAATATGACGAGGAGACTGCCGGTCGTCTCATGCAGTCCGAGTATGTCGCGGTGGCGCCATTCTGGACGGTCGGGCAAGTAATCGACCACTTCCGGGTCGCAGATGATCTCCCCGAAACCTTCTCAGAAATCCTGGTCGTTGATCCCACATATCGCGTGCTGGGTGCGGTTGGCCTTTCGATGCTGGTTCGAACGCAGCGTGACGTCGAAGTGCATGCGATCATGAACAAAGACCTGCACACAGTCGTGGCCACGCAGGACCAGGAAGAGGTTGCGCGCGAATTTGAGCGTTACGATTTGATGTCGGCACCAGTGGTCGATGAGAACGAGCGCCTTGTCGGTGTGGTCACAGTCGATGATGTTGTCGACGTCATCAACGAAGAGGCCGAAGAAGATATGAAGGCGCTTGCCGGTGTTGGTGATGAATCACTTACCGACAAAGTGGCCTCGACCGTCTCAAGCCGTCTGCCGTGGCTGGTCGTCAACCTCGGTACAGCGATCCTGGCGTCGCTTGTCATCGAGGCTTTTGATGCATCCATCGAGCAGATGGTTGCGTTGGCAGTTCTGATGCCGATTGTTGCCTCAATGGGTGGCAATGCTGGTACGCAGACGATGACCGTGACCGTGAGGGCACTTGCCACCAACAAGCTTGGCCGTGTGAACGCACCGCGTGTGATCATGCGTGAGGCTATTGTCGGGATCGTCAACGGGGCTATTTTGTCGATTATCATGGCCATCGTTACGTACCTGTGGTTTGGCTCACAAATGCTTGGCTTGATCATCGCGGTTGCAATGGTATTTAATCTGTTTTGTGCAGCCCTTGCCGGTATTTTGATCCCGTTGGTGATGGAGTGGTTGGATCGTGACCCGGCACCGGCGTCCGGTGTTCTGGTCACCACGATTACGGATGTTGTTGGCTTCTTTGCTTTTCTAGGCCTTGCAGCGTTGTGGATGGGATAAGCAGCGATGTCAGAAGCGGGTGACAGCCAAAGTAGCACGAAGAAGGCTCCGATCAGGGTTCGGCAGTTATTGCCAGACGATGAGGGGCGTTGGCAGGCATTGTTCAAAGCCTACGTCGCTTTCTATGGAGCAACCATTTCGGATGATGTTGTCACGCGTACATGGCAGCGATTGCGCGGTGGCGAGGACAACTTGTTTGCCTTTGTCGCAGAGTTGCCGTCGCGATCGATTGAGCACGGACATGACATTGTCGGTATCGTGCACGCCGTGAGCCACGCCTCGACCTGGTCGTCGACGCCCTATTGCTATCTTGAGGATTTGTATGTTGACCGCCAGGCACGTGGGTTCGGTGTCGGGCGTGCGCTGATTGAGGCGGTGTACAAAGAAGCCGATGCGCTGGGTTGCACGCGAACGTATTGGGCGACAAAGGCCGACAATGTCACAGCGCGCCAGTTCTATGATCGCATAGCCGATGTCTCGCCATTCGTGCAGTACCGACGTCCACAGCGCTGAGACAGCATTCAATTTGTCACTTGATAGGCTTATCAGGAGGCGCCGGTTCCGGTTCAAGTTGTGGAACACCGCTGTTTTCGCGTGTACCGTGCCTTAACGTGACTTGTGCTTTCAGCCGTCAGCAGCAACTGTCGCGCCAGGCTTCCGGCAGCGGCGTTTTGGGCCGTATTTTCAGAATCAGGAAGCTGAATAATTCTGGTGTTATTATTTGCAGGGCGAAGAATGCAGGGGACAATAGGGCCGTTTGGCAGCTTTTTAGAATCGGTGTCGGGTCCACGGACATTCGACCGGCTTGAGGTGCGTGAACGTGTGATTGATACGGGCGAGCGGACGTTGGCGCTCGACGAGGTTGCGAGCATCTCTGTGGGTGTCGACAACCGTTGGCCCACGAAGATTTTGTTGCTGCTGGCAGGCGTCATCGCCGGTATCGTTGCGCTGTCGGCATATCCGCTTGTGGCGATCGCGGCCGTTGCTTTGGTGGTAACGGCTGTCTTCGTCCGCTCCACGTCTACACTGGTGATTGTTACAAGCGATGGCACGCAGACATGTTTTTCCAGTGCTCATCGTGCGCAACTCGACGAGGCCCGAGAGTTTCTGACAGAGAAACTGAATTCGGGTGATGAAGACTCCAAGGAAGTCTTCATCTTTGTTGCCGAGCCGACCGTCGAAGCCGGGTATGCACCTTCGCCAGAAGGACCTGCATCGGGGATTGCTGCGGCGCCGACAGGTACGACAGTGCCAGCAGGACATGTTCGACCGTCCCCGGAGACGGCCGAGCACACTGCCCCCGAAATGTCGCAAGCTGAAAGTGCTGGTGGCTTGCAGCGCACCGCCCCGTCGGTGCAGACCGGGTCAGTGCATCATGTTGATTACGCGTCTGTTATTGGGCAGGTGACAGAGCTCAACCGCTTCTATGCGCAAACACCGGACACAAAACACATTGAGGAGAGGTTGTCTGAACTGGAAGTTTTGATGCGGTCAGGCACACCACATGAAGAAGGTTGCCACCGCGTGCGCCAGCTTTCAGGTGAACTCAGCACAATCCTGCAAGCTTATCCGACAATGACCCAGTTGTTCCAACATATCGCCAGCCTGACAGATCGCAGAGCGGCGTAAAATCAACTCGTCGGAACATCGAGGCGTCGAGTGAGGTTTTCGAATTCGCGGCGTAGTTCTTCATTCTTGAAAATTTGATCGAACGTCGGAGCTTCCAGCTTCTGTATGGCCTCAAACGAGGCCGCACTATCGCGCATGAGATTGCGCAGCTGGAAACTGGCTTCGACGGTCTCGAATGTGTTGTCTGCAATATTCAAATCATGTGTCGCTCGCCTGCGAGCGCGGGCAATCTGCTCGCGCTGCTGACGCAGGTAACGCCGGTAGGCCTTAGCAGCTTTCTCCGCTAGGTTCTGGCTTTCCTGGTTGGATTTTAGCGCACGGCGCTGATCAGGTCGGTTGGTGGCACGCAATAGTTTTGACGTGCGTCGGCTGGCGGCCGCAACGTCCTTCAAGATCGCGTTCAGCTTTGGCATGTAGACAGTATCGATCTTATTGATCGTGCTGTCTTGCGCATGGACGAGCATCGCAAACAGGGCTGCGTGCATCGCGAAATACTTACGCGCCGCATTCATGTTATCGCCCGATGCCGTCATCAACGCGCCAAGCTGTGTATCGATCAGTTTCGCAGCATTGAACACGGCGACAAGGCGCACGAGATCACCGGACAACACGCTATCGAGCAAAAGATCGACCTGCTCACGCTTTAACTGAATGCCGGACTTCTTTAATGCGTCGCCGATTTCGGCTTTGGCGGACGCGATCTCCTGGCGATTGTTCTCAATGCGTTTGTGGGCTTCGGCGATGTCGCTATTCAGACTTTCAGCGGTGTCTGTCCACACACCCGGCAGCATACCATCGTCGGGCGCCGTCAGTTGCTTTTCCTTCAGCTCAACAATGCGATCTTCAAGACCGCGGATGTTTTTGCGCAATGTCTCGACGCGTTTTTGCACATCGACGATGGGCACATTCGTAACGATACCCAATGCAGCATTGAGCAGGGCGTTGACTTTTTCTTCGCGGTCTTCGCGGGTTTCCGTCCACATGGGTGGCACCAGGAAGTCGTCGCGTTTCGGCAGTTTCTTAGCGTCGGTCCTGTTTTTCGCGGTGTCTTTCAAGACCGCATCGATAGCGCGCATTAATTCCCGCGCCTGCTTAAACGACGGGTCGTCGGCGCGTGGGTCTTTTGCCGGATCACCGGCGGCCTCTTGTGTTGTCTCAGTCGTCCCGGTGCCAGTTGCCTGCGCAATCAGATCGGCAATGCCGTCGCGGTAGCTTGTCTGCGCGCTGGCAGCATTCGGACTGACCAAAACGGCCAGAATGAGCACCGTGAAAAGTGCGCTGAGTGTCAGGCGGCGTTCGAAGGCCGTTTTGCATCGAGCGCGTGTGCCAATGCGGGAGCTGGAAGATGCCTCATACATAACGCTCACAGAGCCCTTAAATCTGGCAAATCGATGGTCAGTTGTCGCCATCAGGCGGCATTTACAGGGCTGCGGCGCGTGTAATCTGTCCTATTAGAACATCGTTTACCTGCCGTGCGTCCGTTAAAACGGCGATATGGGTGAGGTTCTGCGAGATTTGTGCCGAAACACGAACCGAGGCCTGTGGAAACTTTGCGGGCTCAAGTGGGGGCTCGACAGGTGTATCGCCAAGGCTGAGCGCGAGACGCAGGGCCTTCGGGCTGACAACCAAAACAGCAAACGGATTTGGATTGGCGAATGTTATTTCTGATCCAGAAGGATGTTGGGTGGCAGATGGCACCGCGGTTGCGATTTCGCGCACCAAGAATTGCGCCAAAGGGCGATAAGCCTTCGCGGACTGCAGCAGCTTCTCCAGTTGGTCCGGATCGGGCGCAGGCAGGGCGGCGAGTGCGGTTTCTGCCGGCTGGTTTTCATTGGCGGCGTTGGTAGGCGTATTGTCCAGATTTGTCGGCGCGATCGCCGAACTATCCGACACGACAACAAGGTTCGGTTTTCCAGCTGTTGTTTTTGCAGTGGCCGCGTTGGTGACAGCCGTCACAAGGCCGTCTTCCAAATAGATTGGACGGCCGTTGTTGTGGTGAATACGCTCCAGCCATGAGGCTTTGGCAAAGGTGAAGCCTTGACGGCGAAGCCAGTCGATGATGTCGTTGCGCTCGTCTGCAGCACTTGCGTCAATCGCCGACATCCATTCGCCAAGTTCCCGGCCGCTGTCGCTCTTCAGGCTTGCCAGGAAGTCCCGCTCTTTTTCTGCCTCGTCGTTGGACATAAACTGTCCGTGCCCCTTGAAGCCTCAATTGGCGCGATGATCACCGTCGCCGTGAATCATTTGAGCGCATTTTAGAACAAACGCCGTGTTCTGTCGCTGTAGGTGCGCCATTCGTCCCCAAAGCGGGCTTCAAGGTGGCGCTCTTCCGGCAGAATAGCGAGCCATGTGACGAGCGGAATGAAGGCCACGGCGGCGATGCCAAACCAGAGATTTGTCGTCAGCACACATACGCCAATCAAAATCAGGAAGTCACCGAGATAGATAGGGTTTCGGCGCCAGGCAAATGGGCCGTTTGTGACAAGTTCGCTTGCCGCTTCGTCTGGCCGGACGGTTGTGTTGTGGCGGCGAAGTGTAAACAGCGCCCAGACGGCAAGCGCGAGACCGACGCCACATATAGCCCAACCGGCAATCCGCGCTGGGGTATCGTCAAGGCCCGGCCATGGAATTGGGAGCATACGGCCAAGCACGATCGCGGCGATCACTAAGATCACGAGGAGGAGCGGCGGCCAGGGAATGCTGCTTGGTTTTTCGTGATCGTTGTTTGCAGGTGCCGGTGTCATCATCCGTTGCGTTTTGCTGTTAATACGATTTGTGTGGTTTTCACCTGCCCGATCATAGGCGAAAACGTCCGTGGTGGGCAGTCTCCAAGGTCGCGCTTGCGTTCTTTGGTGCAATGTCCGGTGTTACAGGGTTTTGACTTATGTCGTTTTATTTCACAGCACTTGTCGGTGCGATCATCAAGCCTTCTGCGCTTTTGATGCTGGCGCTGATTTTGGGCCTTGCATTGATGATCCGGCAACCCGGCGCAAGAGGTCCGCGGCGGCTTGCCGTTGCAGCCGTTTCCCTGATGTTGATCTGTGGGTTTTTGCCGGTCGGTAATGCTTTGATCCTGCCGCTTGAAAACCGCTTTGCGCCGCCGTCTGCGAACACGATGCCATCCAACGTTACGGGGATCATTCTGCTGGGTGGGTTCGAGGATGGCTGGGTGACGGCGGGACGTGACGGATTGGCCTTAAATGAAGCGGCAGAACGCCTGACGGAAGGTGTTAGATGGGCCAAGCGTTTTCCCGCGGCCAAAGTCGTATTCACGGGTGGTGTTGCCGAATTTATTGCAAGTCACAATGGCGCTGCGGGGCCAATTGGTGCCTACCTTGCTGACATGGGTCTTGTGTCTGACCGCATTGTGTTGGAGCCGGCAGCACGCAACACCTATGAAAACGCGGTGATGACGCGTGATCTTGTCAAACCAAAACCCAGCGACACATGGCTTCTAATCACGTCCGCCTACCACATGCCGCGCTCGATCGGCACATTCCGCATGGTCGGCTTTGATGTCACGGCCGTGCCAGTTGATTACCGCACGCGAGGGGTTGCAGATTTATGGCGACCCTTCAAACGTTATCCAGCAGGCCTCTCCCGTATTGATGTCGCTGTACGCGAATGGCTGGGACTTTTCGGTTATTGGATTAGCGGTCGAACACCGAGCCTTGTGCCGGGCCCCTGATTTATTGCTGTTTGCACGCCTTGTCGACACACTTTCGATAGCTTACTGCTGTGCGGGTTTCTTCGCCGTCGGCGTCGGGCTGTCGACGCCAGAGTTGAGCTCGCGGTCGATGTCAAATGTTTTGCAGTCCTTGGCAGCAAGGCGCCTGTTGTAATCTTCAAGCTGGCGACGTGTTGCAGCATATTGGCTGTCGGGATCAGCTTCTGCGCTCGTGCCGCCGAACACAGATGTCACAGCTGATTGCAAGCCACGCGACAGTGATGTGGTTTTCGACTGGTTGGCGAAATCACGATACTCTAAGAGACGTACCTGCATGCGCCCCGTCAACTGCTTGCAGCTTAGGTCATTGTCAGTCGTAGCGGATGCAAAACTTGGGTTTGGCTTGTCGACAATGGTCGTCGATGAAGCACACGCAGATAGGGCCAATGATGCGGCCAAAGCAACCAGCAATTTGAATGTTGATATCAGGGTCATAACTCTAGTGTTGGAACGGTCAATCCTGGCCGTTGTGAGGCGAGTCTTTGGCTCAGGCAGTGTCGTAAATTGCCGCGGCCCGCGAGTTTTGCATTCCGGTCGTAGTTAATGCCAACTATCGACGGATGGTATCACAACGGATCTTTGTGATCGTGGCTTCCACTTGCTTTCGTTGGGGATCCGCGGTTTGTATTTGAGCGAAGTTGGGACCCAAGAGCAACAGGTCAGTGAGAGCGAAATGTATCAAGGCTTACACAATCGGGGATGGCGTTTATTTTCGGGCGGTCTTGTCGCGCTGATTGCGGTGGCAGTAACAGCAGTACCGCCTGTCATAGCTGCGACAGATAGCGATTTGGTCTGCACGTTCTCAAAAGGTGTCGCTGGCAGCTATGACGCATCGAAGTTTGTTTCAAAAGTTGCTGCACCCCTGACGTTTGAGGTGCGTGATATCGATGTCGAAAAGCAGACCGCAATGTTGATTAAGAAGGAGGGTGCCAAGGGGCGTCAGATGCGGATCGTTCGGGCGATCAATGCCAACCACTTTCTTGAAGTGGTCAACGAGGGTTTTTTGAACCTGACGACGATTTACGATCTCGATCCTGCGACCCAAGGCTATCCGGCTGTGCATTCCCGCCATTTTGGTGTTCTCGGACAGCCGTTGTTCGCGCAATATGCCGGGACGTGTAAGAAGCGCTAGTCTCACAGACTGTTTCAAACGCTTGAGCCGGGGTCAGGACTGAATGCCACTTCATCTTGTGAAACTGTGTGTCGGAGCTCAATCCATTGAGGATCTTGAAGCCTGGCAGAAAAGTCGGCTGGCGCATCAGCGCGGCACCGGCCAGAAGCCGCAACTCTCCCACAAAACTCATCAGGCACCCAAGCGCGAAACCGAATTGCTGGATGGTGGGTCACTCTACTGGGTGATCAAAGGTGTCATAACGGTGCGCCAGCGGTTGATTGGTCTCGATCAGGGCCAAAAAGACAACGGCGCCAAATGTTGTCTGCTTTTGCTGGATCCGAAGTTGGTGCCAACGCGTCCCCTACCGCGGCGCGCGTTTCAGGGATGGCGATATCTCACCGATGACGATGCGCCGGACGACCTAGCGGGTGCCCACGACAAAGACTTACAGGACATGCCATTGAAGATGCGCCGCGAGCTAGTGGAACTGGGATTGTTGTAATGGCGTCGGAGTATCGCTCCCATCCGCGTTGGGCTTTTCCGATTTCGCAGGTTGTGGCTGACATGCCGCAAACCGTTCCCTTTGTCGGTCCGGAAGAGATTCAGCGGGCCAGAAGGCGTCCGTTTCGCGCGCGTCTCGGTGCAAATGAGTCAAGCTTCGGGCCGTCTCCTCTGGCAATTGCCGCCATGCGGGACGCAGCATCGGAAAGCTGGATGTATGCCGATCCGCAAAGTTTCGATTTGCGATCGGCATTGTCCAAGCATCATGCGATTCCCATTGACCAGGTCATGATCGGTGAGGGAATCGACGGTTTGTTGGGGTTGGCCGCGAAAGTGGCGGTTTCGCCGAGCACAACCGTTGTGACGTCCAATGGCGCCTATCCGACATTCAACTTTCATGTCGCAGCCAACGGCGGGCGTCTTGTGTTGGTTCCTTTTCGCGATGATCGCGAAGATCTCGATGCACTTTTGGAAGCGGCAAAGCGCGAGGACGCGTCACTCATTTATGTGTCCAATCCCAACAACCCGATGGGATCTGTTTGGCGCGCGGATGTGATTGCGGAGTTTATCGCGCGCGTTCCGGAAAATATTCTTGTGCTGCTGGACGAAGCTTATGCCGACACGGCACCCGCAGGTGTGATCACGCCGATTGATACGCTGCAACCGACCAACCTCATTCGTTTTCGGACTTTTTCAAAAGCATACGGTTTGGCTGGAGCGCGCATTGGATATGCCATTGCCGTGCCGGAAGTTATCAGTTTGCTCGATAGCATTCGCAATGACTACGGCATCAACCGCGTTGGACTTCAGGGCGCCTTGGCGGCCCTTGACGATCAGACTTATCTGTTGGAGGTGGTCGAAAAAATTTCGCGTGCTCGCGTTCGTGTTGGCGCCATCGCCGCCGACAATGGCCTCGTTGCCTTGCCATCAGCGACGAACTTCGTCGCAATTGACTGCGGTCGTGACGGCGCATTTGCAGTTCGTGTGATGCAGGAAGTGTTGGCACGAGATGTTTTTGTCCGCAAACCGGGCGCACCAGGCCTCGACCGTTGCATCCGCGTCAGTGTGGGGGACGATGCTGCCCTAGATATCTTTGCTGAGGTGTTGGCCGAGGCATTGTTGGCTGCCGCTTGATGCCTATCACTTCGGCCAGGTCTTCAAGCTACCTTGTGGGAATATCCACTCCGGTGTGACAAGGTCGCCTTCGAACTTTGCCGGGTACCACGGCGAGCCATCCGCACTGTTTGGATTCTTCAGGATGTGCATGTCCTGTGCCGGCATATAGCTTTGCAAAAGCAGAAAACGTTTTTCGCCAGTGTCTGGATTTTCGACGACGTCGGTCACTAAAACGGCATGCCCTGGAAACCCACCTTTGATGAAAACGTCACCGGCATTGAGGTTTTCGCGTGGTGTGGGTTTTAGTTCTTTGGCGAGCGAGTAGGTGCCAGCATAAGCAAAAATCTGAACCATATAGCGGCGGAAGGACTTGTAGCTTGCATCGGGTTTGCCACGCCGCCGCCAGCTTTTGCCGGATTCACTTGGCCGATGGCCACGGGCCCACCGCGAAAAATTTACATGACCACCGCCGGTGTAGTTGAAGCCGATTTCCTGTTTGCGCTGATGGCTCCACAGATATTCTGCGCGCAGACGCATCACCGCATCCGCGCACTGCTGTAGGTCGCGTTTGCCGACATCGATATCGACAACGGCCACGTGTGCGTCCTGACGCCATTTCTTGGTGCCGGTGTAGAGCATCACTGGCGTGTCGGCAGGTTTCATAGGCAGGCCGCGCAGCCAGGCCGCGAAACTGTCTGCCGGTTCCGAGACACGTCTGAAGCCTGGTGGCGGGGGGATGCGTTGCGCGAGCGTTTTGTTTTCCGTAAGTCCGCCGCCTGGATCGCGCCAAGCGTAGCTAGCTGCGCCTGCGAGTGTTGGCATCGGCAGTGCGAGGCAGCACGCCACAATGAAAAGGAGTGTTCGCATGGATTGGTACCGCCGAACGATAAAGCTTGTGGACTATTCAATTAGGCTCTGATGATAACCAGCCAGATTGGAAAAATTGAGACGATCGCTAAGCCGCGCTTCGCCCATATGAAAACCCGGCCAGCTTTTTGGGGCTAACCGGGTTTTTGTGCAGGAAACAGACATCTGTGTGTGTCGGAGATTGTGCGTTCGGACCAATTTGACTGCCGACATAGGACCGGGGCGCGGGGATCGCAGCTCCCACCAATGTTGGGCGGTATTTAAGGTCGCGGTTGCTGAATTCTCCCTG
>JAJFHI010000176.1 GCA_021775715.1 Hyphomicrobiaceae bacterium
CCTACCTTGAATCAGGTGAACTTGAATTGATTTTGGAAGAGTATGAACCGCCACCACTGCCAGTGCATGTCGTCCATAGCGAAGCAGGAAAGACCTCCGCGCGTGTTCGCGCGGTCGTCGACCACCTTGTCGAGAATTTGAGGAAGAGCCCCGCACTCCTATAGAATCGACCTGTCCCCGGTCGTTAGCACCGGTGTGAAGTGACGAATTCGCTCTCGCTTCGTGGCTCGATAGCTGCATTTCATTTTCTGGAATAATCCCTTCCACCGAAAGCGTGTTCTGCGACTCCAAAGCAGAGGCCATCCTTAATAACACTTCGATTTTATGTCTGCTGCGAGGGCGCAAACCCAAACGGTCGTGCGGCACTCGTATGCTCACCCGGGCGTCGGATCGAACACATTTACAATGAAAAGGATTCCCCGATGGCCAATTTCAGCTACTCACAAAAATACAAAGGCGTCGCTGACGTTTTTCTGCGCTCGCCAGGACATTACAAGCCTCTTCTTGAATTCTTCGAAAATGTAATGGTCGGCGAGTCCGAGCTTACGAAGGAAGAACGCGAGATCATCGCGACGCATGTTTCGCATCTCAATGGTTGCCATTTCTGCGTCGAAGTTCATCGCGCTACGCTTGCTGCCATGGGCGTTGATGTGGCGACTTTGTCTACGCTCGAAGACGGATCAGAGGTCGAAGGCGTCAGCGAACAGGTTAAGTCACTTTTATTCTTTGCTGAAAAGCTCACGTTAGAGCCTGCGGAGGTTACCGTCGCCGACATCAATGCGTTGAAAGGCGCGGGAATATCAGAACAAACCATTGAAGACACGATCAATGTCGTTTCGCTTCTCGCCTATCTCAACCGAATTGTTGATGCGTTTGGTGTCAAGGGAAGCCCCGACTATTTCAAGATGGTCGGTTCTTCTCTGGCATCGAACGGGTATGCGGCGCTGCTGCGCTGAGACGTTTGCTCCCTCTCTGATATGCCGCCTCACGGTCGGACTTGTTCTGGCTGTGAGGTTTTGGCATTTCGATTTGATGTAAGTGCTTGGCGGTTATGTCGGCCGTTCGTCGCACCGAATCCGTTCTTGAATTCCAATTCCTGGAACAATCCCTTTCAACAAAAACGTGTTCTGCAAAGCATCCGAATGGCTCATCCTTTGTTGTGTCGCAAGTTACTCGCTGGCGAAACCCGTAACATTCAATACTAGAGGAGCCTGATCATGAACCCGTTTTCAACAAGGACCAACATAGGCATTGCAGGCCTGGCTTTACTCGCAGCCACGTTACCATTCGGTCTTGTAAACCCGCCGCGATCTTCGATGGCGCAGGAGAGCGCACGCGCTGAGGCAACGGCGAACACAACGGCAGTGCGCTATCACACCGCCAAGATCAACGGCACGGACGTGTTTTACCGTGAGGCCGGTCGCAAGGATGCGCCTACCGTTTTGTTGCTGCACGGTTTCCCAACGTCCTCGCACATGTTTCGTAATTTTATCCCGGCACTTTCCGACAAATACCATGTCATTGCGCCCGATTACCCGGGCTTCGGCCAAAGTGCCGCGCCGGATCGCGCATCATTCGATTACACTTTCGACAACTACGCGAAAGTTGTTGAAGCACTTACCGAGAAGTTAGGTGTCAACCAATACGCACTTTACGTCATGGATTACGGCGCGCCGGTCGGTTTCCGTCTGGCGGCCAAGCACCCTGAGCGCGTCACGGCACTCATCGTTCAAAACGGCAACGCGTACGTTGAGGGTATCCAGAAATTCTGGGAGCCGATACAGAAGTATTGGGCGTCGGGCGCCTCGACCGACCGCGAAGCCATTCGTTGGCTCACATCTTTGAAGGCAACAAAATGGCAATACAAGGATGGCGTTCCTGACACATCGCTCGTCAGTCCGGATGCGTGGACGATGGATCAGGCGCGTCTTGACCGGTCCGGCAACCAGGAGATCCAGCTCGATCTATTCTACGACTACCGCACCAACATTCCGCTTTACCCGCAGTGGCAGGCGTATTTCCGCAAGCATCAACCGCCGACGCTTGTTGTGTGGGGAAAAAACGACCAGATCTTCGTTGCTGATGGTGCACATCCCTACAAACGAGATTTACCAAACGCTGAAACACATGTTATTGATACGGGCCATTTCGCCCTGGAAACACACGGGAGCGAGATTGCGTCGCTCGTCCGTGACTTCCTCGGCCGCAGTGTATCGGTTCGTAAAGCGGCTCGTTGACGCCCGTGCAGCGGCAAGCACCGTCCCGGATGGAGTAATCCTTCGCCATCCGGGGAAGTCTCGCAAGACCCGCTGCCGCAAGTCCGACCACTTTGATGACTTTTATAAACACACACATTTGACTATCTGAAAATTCGAATAGGAGTACGAGCCATGAGTACCGTTCCCACCGACATCAGCGAGTACGACGCGATCGAAAAAACGCTTCAGCCCTACATCGACGGCGCCAGATCCGGCAAAGGCGAAGACATGAGGCCTGCCTTCCACAAGGACGCAACGGTGTTCGGCTACGTTGGCGAAGACCTGTTCGCGGGCCCCATCCAAAACCTCTTTGACTGGAACGACGGAAATGGAGCGGCAACCGGTCTCAAAGCTCGTATCGCGAGCATCGACCTCATTGGCACAGTTGCCACCGTGCGTCTCGAACTCGACGACTGGACCGGCCATCGCTTTACCGACTTGTTCACATTGCTCAAGGTAGATGGCCGGTGGCAGGTCATGAACAAGGTTTTTCACCTGCACTCTTAATAACGAAGATTGAAAAAACTCGAGTCCGTAAAAGGTCAGTGGACCGTCATCATTGGCGCGGGGTCCGGGATCGACTTTGCCGCGACCGAACCTCAAACAAGCCCGATACCGAGCCTATTCTCGTTAGCTGAAACTGGAATGGATGGACGAAACGGCGGGCAAGGTTTGTTTAGTAACAGGTGTCGGGGACGGAAGACCCGGAGCTGAACCTCCGCGTTAACACGATCACGCTTTTTACATGGCACGTGAATTTGCACCTTCCATGGTGAAACGTGGCTCCGGCACCACTGTCGTCCCCGGCAGTACGGCCGCGATGCGTGGCGTTCTACATACCGCCTTGTTTGCGCCCACGAAGGCGGCGCAGCGAATTCTAACCCAGTAATTGGCGCGTGATCTGGGGCCAAAAGGCATCCATGTCGCCTGCATTATTATAGACGCCGCAATCGACACACCCTGGACACGCATCCCGTTTTGCCCCGACAAGCACGGCGCGTTCTTTACCAAGCCTGTGACCATCCCAGATGAGGTGTTCCACGTCGCGCATCAAGGTCGATCGCACAGGTGCGTGCCAGTTCAGCAAATTGTTATGTGCTCGTGATCGGTATTACACCTACTATCGAAGCGAGCCGTTTTCGTGTTTTTCTCGCAACGACAGTTTGTAATTATGGATTTAGATCACCTCGTTGGCATATTCGGCCTGTTATTCGTAGTTGCTATCGCAGCGCGCGTTTATCTCGTTTATCGGGAAAATGGACGCCTTCCCGTTACTCTCAAGACGGGCGATACCGCGCACGACTTCGTTCACAAGATCCTTGCAGGAATTGTTTCAATGCAAGCGATCAACATCCTCATTTTCAGAGCGCAAGGATTATCGGGATCGCTGATTGGTGGTTCTCCAGAAACATTTTATCGATTTCTAGTTCCCTTACATGCCCTTGAGACAACGACTGTACAAGGTATTGGGTTGCTGCTCTCCTACCTCGGCCTTTTATGGGTGGTGATCGCACAGAACCAAATGGGCAAGGACTGGCGTGTTGGAAATAACCCCAAACATGAAACTTCGCTTGTCACGCGGGGGCTTTACGGCCGGTTGAGACATCCAATCTATTCAGGCTTCATCGTCATAAGCATCGGACTATTTTTTGCCGTGCCTAATGTTGTCACGCTTGTTTGTGCTGTGTTGACAGTTATTGTTCTGTCGATCGAGGCGCGTTTGGAAGAAGACTTCCAACTGACGCGTCACGGAGATGCCTACAAAGATTACCTCTCAACGACGCGTCGTTGGATCTAATAGAATATCCGATGACGGCCGACGCCAGCCATTCGTTCGAACCTTAGGCGCACAACCCACGCGTTCGTCCAGCTCTGACGGCACGGGCAACATGCTGTCGGACAGCCGCTTAGGATCGCTATATGCCTATCCTTACAACGATGCCAAACGTCTTTGGGGGTATCACGTACGAAGGCAACACGCGTTCGGCGTATCTCAACAACGGTCGCAATCAACTGTCGATCCGTGTGAAACGGCAACTGAACTCATTAGATGTGATTGATGTACTGACTGATCAGTTCATTCCTCGCGGTGTACCAATGGTCATTCGTTCAGACAACGGGCCCGCATTCATCGCTGGGATACCGGCCACCAGCCTCAGAAAGCATGATCCCATTGCCGCCGAGGATATCAATGAACTGACATTCAAACCGGACCAATCGATAGGCGCAGGTCAATCAATGATATCGCGAAAAGGGCAATTCGCTGCGTTTGTTTTTGTTGAGGACGGTTACCTTGAGCATACCTGGTTTCCTACAAGTGCGTAATTGACACCTAGTATTCAAGGAATACCAAATATCCAGGCGTTGCCGAATAGTCGTTCCATTGCCTGAAGGTCGCTCAATTACCCACGTGTGTCTCACAGTCCCTTGAAGTCCGGTTTGCGCTTTGCATGAAACGCCTCAACTCCTTCGCGAAAGTCATCAGATGATCGCAATCGGCTGTAGGCGTGCCCTTCAAGTTCGATTGAAGTGGTTAGCATCGCATCTTCGGTATCGTTCAGAAGTTTTTTGGCGGTACGCTGCGCCAGCGGCGCAAAGGTGACGAGCTCCTTAACTAGGTCGTCGGTAGCTTTTTCCAACTCACTATCGGGGACGCAGATTGTTGCAATGCCCCAATCATATGCTTGCTGACCAGTGATCCGCCGTGACCGCATGACGATGTCCTTGGTCCGCGTGATACCAATCATTTTTTGCAACCGAGCCGATCCACCGGACCCAGGGATTTGTCCAAGCTTTTGCTCCGGTAATGAATACTGAGTGGTCTGCGAGGCGATCCGGAAGTCACACGCCAGTGAGATTTCAAATCCGACACCAAACGTATAGCCACGGTTCGCGACAATAACCGGCTTGGAGCAACGGGCGGGCGCTGCAATGTTCCAGGCCAGTTTGGACACAGTCTCCGG
>JAJFHI010000177.1 GCA_021775715.1 Hyphomicrobiaceae bacterium
GTTCAGGCCGCAACACCCACGTTCGACCTGCCACAATTGGCACATCATAGGACCATAAATCGCGGTCGGTCGAGAGTGACTCGTGAGGCGCGGAAAGGCGAGAAGATGGCGAAGGAAAAAAGCACAATCGCGTTGGTGGACGACGAACGCAATATTTTGACATCCCTTGGCATGGCTCTGGAAGCCGAAGGATACAACGTCCGCACCTACAACGACGGCGCCGCGGCATTGGAAGCTCTGTCAGAAGAACCTGCGGACCTTGGAATTTTTGATATCAAGATGCCACGGATGGACGGCATGGAATTGTTACGCCGGGTGCGGCAGCAGTCCGACATGCCGGTTATTTTCCTTACATCAAAAGACGAAGAAATCGATCAATTGTTCGGCCTCAAAATGGGTGCTGACGATTACATCTCCAAACCATTTTCCCAGCGCCTGATCATCGAGCGCGTCAAGGCTGTTTTGCGCCGCTCTGGCCTGCGTGAGGGAACGGTTGAGGAATCAGAAAGCGCGCAGGTTCTGGAACGCGGTCAGCTGAAACTCGATCCAGAGCGCCATACATGCCACTGGGATAGCAAGCCGGTTACATTGACCGTCACCGAATTCCTAATCCTGCAGGCCCTAGCCGCACGGCCGGGCGTTGTGAAGACACGCGACGCATTGATGGATGCTGCGTACGATGACCAAGTCTACGTCGACGATCGCACCATCGACAGTCACATCAAGCGTTTGCGCAAGAAATTTAAGCAAGTTGACGACGACTTTGACGTTATAGAAACGCTGTACGGCGTCGGATATCGCTTCAAAGAAGACTGAGGCACATTTGCTATAGTGCTTGCGAGAAGCTGCACAATCACGTGCCTTGCTCTAAGATCAGCCACAATCGGCTGTGGTTTGTGCATCGTGCACGCTATTGGCCGGCAGCCGTCCTGGCGGCGTCGCCAGCATTAATGCGGGCTGCGTGCAAAGCCGGTCTTAATGGGAGGACGAATGGCGCTCGAAGAAGAGCGACTGAACACCGCGATTGAGCCGACAAACCGTTTCCTCGATCGTGCCAAGAGTGCCAGTGATGGACTCCGCGAGTTTGCGACGACGTTCGCACAAACAATCGGGGTCCTTGCTGCACGTGCTGCCGCGCGCGCAGAAATATTATCCGAAGAATTTGTTGCCTTCACCGATCGCATGAGTACGCCTCGTTGGGCGAGACCGTTTGTCTACGGCTTCATTCGCATGCATCGTGCCTGGTCTCCGGTACGTCGTTTTCTCAGCAATTGGTTGGTGCAGCCAGTTGTTGATTTTATTAAAGGCTCATTGCTCAAACTTATTCTGGCGTCGAATCTGGCGGGATTTGCCGTACTTCTCGGTGGTTTTTTATTCCTCAACCAAAGCGGCACCGCGCTCATCGAGGAAAAACGTCGCTCCCTCGAAGTCCAGGCAGAGATGATCGCAGCAGCAATTGCCAGCGGCGCAAGAATGAGCTCCGACGAATTGATCATCGATGCCGGCAAGCTGCCATTACCTCCCGACACCCGCTTTCCAATGCGTGACGATGGCTTCACAAGTCACGAAATGTCGTTGTCGCCTGAAAAACTCGCGCCAATTCTTATCAAGATGGTCCGCGCTACGAAAGCGCGCGCGCGCGTATATAATTCCGAGAGCATCCTCGTCATTGACACTGCATCGCTGCTAACTAGAGGCGAAGTCATCAAGCCGGATGCCGAGGAGCGCCGCGCGACCAAGAAACCAAAAAACTTCTGGACCCGTTTGGTCGAATTCATGATTGGGAGCGAGTACGAAGTCTATCGTGAACTCGAAAGCGTTCACGCAACGGACTACCCAGAGGTCAACATCGCGCTGAACACCGGAAAAAGCCAGGCGATGATGCTACTGACCGACAAAGGCGAGCAGACCGTTTCAGCGATTGTCTTAATCCGGCGAGCAAGCTCAACTCAAGGTATCGTTATGCTCACCAGTCGCGAAGGTGAGATCAGCGAAATCCTAAGCAAGAACCGAAATGCCATCTGGCCGCTGGCCTTCGTCGCATTGTTGGCAAGCATCGTTACATCGTTCTTCCTTTCGCGCACCGTCGCAGACCCCATGCGCCGGTTGTCAGAAGCAGCCGAAAGTGTCAGTGAGAACATAAACGCCAACCAGCAATTGCCCGAGCTATCCGGGCGCACCGACGAGGTCGGTCAGATGGCCATGGCCTTCCGCGCGATGACGGCGGCGTTGTTCCGGCGCATTGAAGCCAGTGAGCGGTTCGCAGCCGATGTTGCGCACGAGTTGAAAAACCCGCTGACAGCTGCAAGTTCAACCGCCCAGTCGCTCGAATTTGCCAAAACACCGGAACAACGCGAACAGCTTGTGCAACAAATTCAGGGCGAACTTAATCGCCTGAACCGTTTGATCACCGATGTTTCCAGCGCTTCGCGTCTTGATGCCGAGCTGGCGCGCCAGTCTCGCGAGCCGGTACGCCTGGATGAGCTGCTGGAGAACATTGTTTCTTCGTTTGGCGCCAAGGTTGAAAAATTTGATTGCCAATTAAAACTTGATCTGCGCCCTGCAGAACCGCACATGCCGGGCAATACAATTACATCCGAACTAACAATTTCAGGCAACCTCGGACGCCTAGCGCAAGTCATGAATAACCTCATCGACAACGCCATCTCCTTTTCTGGCGAGGGCAGCACCGTTACAGTCACAGCGCAACGGCGTCATGATTGGGTGCGCGTCATGGTGGAAGATGAAGGCCCCGGCATCGACGACGACAAGCTTGAGACCGTGTTCGACCGCTTCTACACCTACCGTCCCACGGCTGAGAGCAGCCGTGGCGACAATTCGGGCCTGGGGCTCAACATTTCGCGCGAGATAATTCTCGCGCACGGCGGACGGTTGTGGGCGGAGAACCGTTCTCCTCTCACGGACGGCGCAATAAGCAAGCCTGCCGGCGCTCGGTTTATTGTTGAGCTGCCGGTAAAACAAAAGAAAAACAAGACGCAAACCAAAGAGCCACACCGTGACCAGTGACGCTGCCCCTAAACTCCATTACGGTACAGTCATTGCCGTAGGTAACCGCGCTGTTCTGATCCGCGGACCATCCGGATCAGGAAAATCAGATTTGGCGTTACGTTGCTTGAACACGACCGTCTCGCACAGTCTTGCGCCCGGCAGCAATCTGCAACCAGCAGTGTTAGTTGCCGACGACTATGTGGTGATCTCGCGCCAGCAGAACCGCCTTGTCGCTAGCGCACCTGAGACCATTCACGGCCGTCTTGAAGTCCGCGGGATCGGTATCGTCGCGGTCAAGAATGCCGCAACAGCTGATCTCGTACTCGTTGCCGACCTTACGACGACTGACAAGATTGAGCGACTGCCGGTGCCATGGCCGACAACTGACATCCTTGGCGTGCCTCTGCCAAATTTGTTTGTGGCGCCATTTGAAAGTTCCGCACCTCTGAAAGTGCTGCTGGCGCTATCCGGACAGACCGAAGCCGGTCTCCGGGCTTAAATTTTCAAGTCGGCGCTTCAATGCTGGCTGACCCGCGCACCACGGGCGTAGCTAAAGAGCCTCTTATTTGTCATTAGACCGGGCTTGCAGATGCACAGCGCTGGTGACTAGAGAATTCTCCTTGCACTCAAGCCAAACCCTTGTCACTTTACGGCGGCTATTTTGTTATTCGAAAACCGAGACGAGCGTTGAGGCTGGTCTCTAATTTTTCCTGAATTGTTGAGAGTGGCTCGACGGGATGATCGGATTGGTGATTGTCACACACGGTGGGCTTGCAGCCGAGTTTCGTGCCGCACTTGAGCACATCGTTGGCAAACAAGAGCTGCTTGAGACGATCGCGATCGGCCCCGAAGACGATGCTGTCGCGCGGCGCGGCGACATCATTGCGGCGGTCGCACGCGTCGACAACGGTGACGGTGTTGTTGTCCTGACAGATATGTTCGGTGGCACGCCTTCCAACCTCGCGATCTCAGTTATGGAAGAAGCCCAGATTGAGGTGATCGCCGGGATTAACCTGCCAATTTTGGTCAAGCTTGCTTCTATCCGTTCCGATATGGCCTTGACCGAGGCAGTTGTCGTTGCGAGAGACGCCGGACGAAAATATATCAAGGTCGCAAGCCAGGAACTGGCCGAGGACATATGAGTCGCCTAAAACGCACCGACAAACCAGACATGCCAGAAATCGATACCAGCAAATTCCCCGAAGCTTTGGTCACGATCCGCAACCGCAAAGGTCTGCATGCGCGGGCATCCGCCAAGTTCGTGAAGTCAGCAGAAAGCTTCGATGCAAATATTACCGTTTCACGAGATGGTCAGGAAGTTGGCGGCACGTCGATACTTGGTTTGATGATG
>JAJFHI010000178.1 GCA_021775715.1 Hyphomicrobiaceae bacterium
GTCGCTGTGCGCGTCATCCACGCGTGTGGCATGACAGATATTGTGGAGAACATCGTATTTTCCGATACGTTTGCAGAAAATGGTATCAGAGCACTCGAAGCCGGTGCGCCGATTTTGTGTGACGTGCGGATGGTCGCAAACGGCGTGACACGCGCGCGGCTACCAGCAGACAACGAAGTGATTTGCGCCCTGCAAGACGAGCGAGTGCCACAGCTTGCCAAAGACATGGGCACCACCCGCACCGCTGCTGCGATGGAGCTGTGGCGCGACAAGCTCGAAGGCGCTGTCGTTGTGTTTGGCAATGCCCCGACCGCTTTGTACCGCTTGTTCGAGATGCTAGACGCAGGCGCACCAAAACCTGCCGCCGTGATAGGCATGCCAGTTGGCTTCGTTGGTGCAGCTGAATCGAAAGACGAGTTGGCGAAACGAACCGACCTGCCATGGGCCATTGTTCGTGGCCGCAAAGGGGGTAGCGCGATGGCTGTCGCAACCGTCAACGCCCTCGCCAGTGATCGGGAATAGACATGACTGGCGCCGGACACTCGAGAAACGGCAGTGCGCAGAGCGGCACGCTTTATTGCGTCGGACTCGGGCCCGGTGACCCAGAGTTGATGACCGTTAAATCGGCACGCATCCTGTCGTCAGCAAAGATCGTTGCCTACTTCCACAAGCGCGGCAAACGCGGTAACGCCCGCACGATTGCTGATGGCATGTTCAAAAGCGACACGCTCGAACTGCCAATGGAATATCCGATCACAACAGAGGCACCAGTTGAGAGCGCGAAATACCAAAACGCATTGACGGCTTTTTACGATGACAAGGCCCTAGACCTCGCAAACCGATTGGACAAAGGTCACGACATCATCGTTCTGTGCGAAGGCGACCCGTTCTTCTACGGCTCGTTCATGCATCTTTATCTACGCCTGCGCACAACGCACAATGTCAAAGTCGTACCCGGCGTCACCGGCATGTCCGGCAGCTGGACAAACTCCGGTCACCCCATCACATATGGTGATGACGTTATGAGTGTTTTGCCCGGCACATTGCCGGAAGATTTACTTGTTCAGCGCATGGGCCAATGCGACGCCGCAGTGATCATGAAGATTGGCCGCCACATGGCCAAGGTTCGACGCGCATTGACGACGGCAGGCTTGGTTGACCGTGCGATCTACGTCGAACGCGGCACCATGGTTGACGAAATTATCATGCCGCTTGCGGACAAGGAAACCGACAAAGCACCCTACTTCTCGATGATATTGGTGCCAGGACAGGGGCGGCGTCTATGAGCGGGCACCTTACGGTCGTTGGATTGGGCCCCGGCCCCAATGACTGGGTTACACCGGCCGCACAAGCAGCAATTGAGAACGCTGAGGATCTTCTGGGCTACATCCCCTATCTCAATAGGATTCCAGAACGCGCCGAACAAACCAAACACGCATCCGACAATCGCGAAGAACTCGCGCGTGCCGGCGATGCACTTGCTCTCGCGGCCAGCGGTCGCCGTGTCGTTGTCGTGTCAGGTGGCGATCCCGGTGTGTTCGCAATGGCCACGGCTGTCTGTGAAGCCATCGACACCGGACCGCAAGACTGGCGCCAAATCGACATTCGCGTCGAACCCGGTGTCACAGCAATGCTGGCCGCGGCAGCGCGCGTTGGCGCACCACTCGGTCACGACTTCGCGGTGATCTCACTGTCCGATATTCTTAAGCCTTGGGAAGTAATCGAAAAACGTCTCAGGTTAACAAGCGAAGCTGATCTCGCAATTGCGCTCTATAATCCCGCTTCGAAAACGCGCAAGGAACAAATTCAACGCGCCTTCACCGTGTTGGCGGAGACACGCGGACTCAACGTTCCTGTTGTGCTGGCAAAGGCGGTTGGACGGAAAGACGAAGAGATAACGGTGACAACGCTTGGGCAAACCGACACCGATCAGATCGACATGCGCACGCTCGTTATCGTTGGCTCTAGTACGACTCGAACCATCGCGCGGAACGGCCTTCCGCCACTCGTCTACACTGATCGCTTCGTCAAGGAATCGTAATGCGCAACGAGCCAGTACAAAGTTTTATCAACGGATGGAACCTGCGCGGCATAGTTGGCATCGGGCGGCGTTGGCCGTTCGACGATGATAACTGGCAAGCCAAGCGTGCGCGCTGCGGCGATCTTAGAGGCTGTCGCCTTGCCACCGGAATTCTTGGTGACGACAACATTGATCTTCTTGGCTTGAAACAAAGCAACCTCATCTTCCGTGCGAAACGGACCAAGGCCGGTGATGATCTCATGGCTTTTCATGACGGCGGGAACATCTGGCGGATCAATGACACGGATAATGTAGTGATGCTGCGGTTTGGTCGCAAAGGGCTCAAGCGACTGGCGTCCGACACCCAGGAACACAACGTGCGGCACATCGGCGAGCGCGTCAACGGCAGCCTCCAGACTGGCAACAGACGTCCAGTTGTCATCCTTCAAGCGCTGCCACGCCGGACGTTCAAGGCGAACGATCGGCATTCCAATGGCATCTGCCGCGCGGGCTGCATTGGCGCTCATCTGAGCTGCAAAGGGATGCGTCGCATCGACCAACACATCAAAGTCGCCGTCACGCAGGTGGCTTACGAGGCCTTCAACACCACCGAAGCCACCGACACGTGTCTCGACAGGAATTTTCTTC
>JAJFHI010000179.1 GCA_021775715.1 Hyphomicrobiaceae bacterium
CCAAAGTAGATCGCGTTAATTGATGGTGCGGAGCTTGTTGAAAGAAAATCGTCACGCATCTTCAACCAGCCAGGTGAGTCATAGAGCGCGAACGGGGTTTTGTCGGTCGTAGGTTTTGCTCCGCTGGTTTTTTTGCGGAACCAACCGAGGAGGCCGCCGCTTTCTTTTTTTGCAGCAGGTTGAACGTCGGCTGGTATGCCAAGTTCATCGCCGCGACGTCCGTGGATCATGAGAAGTTCCCACAGGTGTTGTTCAGGGGCATCGCCGGCTTGGCATTGTTTGGCGCGGGTGACGTGCGCGTTCGCAGCCGCTCGGAACGAGGCGATGCGCGTGGCAGACTCCGATGCCGGGTCCTTCATCGTATTAACGAATGCGGCGATCTCTGGCGTTACGACACGCATTGCTTCTGTGCGACCATGATTGTACTGGCGGGTTGCGATCGATTCATAGGTTGCGCCGATCATGCCTTTGGTGCGCTGATGTGCAAGCTGCATGGCGAGCTGGAAAAAAGCATCCGGCGAAACCTTGAAGGTTTTGATCTGCTTGGTGCCAAAGTCGTCGAAGTTGAATGTTGTGCTTGCCGCGTTCTGGGCGCGTTTTGCAAAGGCGGCGCCGGCTTGACGCACAGTTGCTTGTTGCGCAGGTGTCAATTCAAACACGACCGGGTCAACGGGTGGAAGCCCCTGCGGTACGGCACCTGCACCCTTGGCATGCGTTGTCGTGTCGGCGCTGTGCAGAAAGTCGACGAAATCCAGCACGGCTGTGCCATCGAGACCACAGTGTTCGATGTTGATGCCAGCCTGACCATTGGCGAATATGATCAGGGTGACAGCCTTGTCGAAATAGCGATTGGCAGAGTTGCCATGGAGAAGATTGTCGCAAGCCTTAAGATCATTCGTAGGCAGAACGTCCTCCAGCGAAACGACGAACAAAGCGGTTTCAACACGATCGACAAGTTCCGCATTTTTCGGATCAGACAACAGGGCTTGGCGGTGGTCGGCCCATGTTGCGCGCACCATTGTTGTCAAATGGCCAACGCTTTGACCTGCGTCGGCATGCTGGGGGTAACTTGCCTGGATCGACCGCAAACCTTCCGCGACCTCGGCCGGATTGTAAGGAACACCGTCCTCGCCGATAACTTCCAGCGTGAACATGTGCCCCTTGTGGAAGACGAGGATGTGGCGCGCTGGCGACGGACCTGGTTCCGCTTGCGAGTAGGGTTTGCGAACTTCGTCGCGTCCATGCGCAGGAATTCGAGTGGCTGAGAATAGGTATTTCGTCTCTTCCATGCAGAACGGATTTCCGCGCATTGAGGCGACAGGCAGCGTTTCTGTGTCGAGCTGGTTTTTGTAATGGACGGCACCGGCGATTAGGTGCGTTGCGCGGCTGATCTGATCTTCGCCCGCATCTGGAAACAAAAAGAAGAAATTGGCATTGAGCGCGATCGGGTCGCGGCGGCCGAGATAACGTTGCGGCCAGAAATCATCAAGCCAGCTGTGTACACCGGGCTTGGAATCGTACCGTGACAGTTCCTGATGCAATGCCTCGCCAGGGCCGCCGGTGCGGGCAAACTGCTCTGTTGCACGACGTGTTTCGGTCAATTCAGCTTCATTGAGAAGTGGCTGACACCACTCAAGAAAACGCTGACATGTGTCGGAAAGGGATGGTACCGGCACGCGGCGCAATTCACTTTGGCGCGCAAACGTGACCGGCTTTTTTTCTGCTCCCTGAGGTGCCGTCTCAGAAGTCGACGTTCCCATTCCCTTTAGATCCTTTTTATCTGATTGTTCCAACCAAGGTTCGGCTGGACTTAAACACGAGCCCTCGATTATGAACAGTTATGCTTTGGACCGTATTGATAAGGAAACGCTGATGGGCGATGTTTGCCATCTCGATGCAATTGTCGACCTGAATACATATCCCATCGCCGATCCTGGAAGCGCTCAATGGCGGGCTTGCGTCAAGCGGATTCGTGCGTGGCTTGCAGATGACGGCTGCAGCGTGCTGTCCGGGTTTGTCAAACCTGACATCTTTGATCAGTTGCAAGATGAAAGCGCATCCGTGGCGCCCGCAGCCTATCGTAAGATCGAGACAGTCAACGCCTATAACATTGCGTTAGATGCGCCACTGCCCGACGGCCACCCCGGCCTGATTCAGTTCGAACGTGGCAATGCCTTTGCGGCACGCGATCAAATTCCGCGAGACCACATCATCCAGCAGCTCTACTCATCACCTATTTTTCAGTCTTTTATTGCAGCGTGTTGCGGGATTCCGGTGGTTTATCCAATGGCTGACTCTTTGGCCGGGCTGGTTGTGAATGTGCTTGATCCGGGCCGATCCCATCCTTGGCATTTTGACACCAATGCCTACACCGTGAGCCTTTTGACCCAAAAAGCTGACAAAGGCGGTACTTTCGAATATTGTCCCAATATTCGAACCTCTGGTGATGAAAATCTGTCCGCCGTCAAGCAAGTGGTGACGGGCGACGGTGGTGATCTTGTTCGCAGGCTCGAACTGCAGCTGGGTGATCTACAACTATTCAAAGGGCGCTTTTCGTTGCACCGGGTTGCCCCTGTCGAAGGCGGACGCGCCCGTCTCACGGCAATCTTCGCTTACTGCGAGCAGCCGGGTGTGAACGGGTCCGTATCGCGAACCCGACAATTGTTTGGCCGTGGGTTGCCTGCCCATGAAGTAGCCGAACGCGAACTGGTGCGCGCTGATGCACTGATGGACTGAATTGATATGCCCGACGCACAACGTAAGGAAACAAGTCAGAGCTTTGCTCCGGCTCATGACAGCATTGACGATACTGCTTTGAACAAAAAAGCGATCAATGCAGCATTTGGCGGGAATAGCGGAGCCGTCGACTTGGACGACAGCGGCAAAGTTGTCATGGATCACATCTATGATGACGCAGATCCGCGAGCATACTTTCGTGCGCTTCGCATGCTGCAATATCGTATTCCAGAAGCCGTTCAACCAGTTCTTCAAAATCTCATTGCCGCGCGCCGGCGTGCACGGGACACAAAAAAACTTAAGCTGATTGATTTGGGATGTTCGTACGGAGTTACCGGTCGTCTGTTCCGGTCTGGCCAGACAATGGAGGAAACATTCCGATATTATGCCGAGATGGCGAATAAAGATCGGGGTGAACTCGTCAAAAGCGACCAAAAAATATTTCAATCTTATGGCGATCAGCATGTGTCGATCATCGGCTTGGATGTTGCGACTAACGCTTGCGAATATGCGGTTGATTGTGGCGCAATTGATGCCGCCGTTGTTGCCAACCTCGAAGAAAACGATCCAACACCCGAACAAGTTGAACATCTTCGCGGTGCCGATCTGCTGGTGTCGACCGGCTGCATTGGCTATGTCGGGGCACCAACGATGACGCGTATCCTTGACGCGTGTGGGGACAGCCAACCGTGGATGGCACATTTCGTTATGCGCATGTTTGACTTCACACCGATCCGCAATGTTCTGACAGAGCGCGGCTACGTTACAACGCGTGGCAGAAAGCCAGTGTACCAGCGCAACTTTGCTTCTCCGGCTGAGCAGGATGAAATCGTCACGCGCCTTGTTGAATTGGGGCGTGACCCGACCGGCCGTGAAGATGATGGTGCAGCATATGCCGATCTATTTATTTCACGTCCCGCTGATGAGCGCGGCCAAATCACGCCGGAAGAATGGGCTGAGGTGTTGCAGACGTC
>JAJFHI010000180.1 GCA_021775715.1 Hyphomicrobiaceae bacterium
AACGACTTCGCCATTGTCGACTTCGCGGATGAATTCAGCGCCGACGATATCCAAAGCACAAGTTTCCGAAGCAAGCACATAAGCGTTGTCGAGACGTCCAATGACGAGCGGCCGGATGCCGACGGGATCACGCGCACCGATCAGCATGTCGTCTGTAAGACCGACAAGCGCATAGGCGCCTTCGATCTGGCGGATGGCATCAACGAAACGTTCGACGATGCGGCGTTTTTTTGAACGCGACAGCAGATGCAGGATGACCTCGGTGTCAGATGTTGACTGACAGATGGCGCCCGAGGAAACCAGCTCGCGGCGCAGCGTCAGCGCGTTGGTCAAGTTGCCGTTGTGAGCAACTGCGAACCCGCCGGTGTCGAGGTCGGCGAATAACGGCTGGACGTTGCGCAGGATAGTGTCGCCGGTTGTCGAATAACGGTTATGTCCAATGGCGCTTCGGCCTTTGAGGCGGTCGATGACTGTCTGTTTATTGAAGTTATCGCCCACGAGGCCCATGCGCCGTTCGAGGTGGAACTGGGTGCCGTCGCAGGTTGCGATGCCGGCTGCTTCCTGACCGCGGTGTTGCAGAGCATGCAACCCCAGTGCCGTCAGAGCTGAAGCGTCAGCGTGATCGAAGACGCCGAACACGCCGCATTCTTCGCGCAGCCTGTCGTCACCGAACCTGGACCATTTGTCGGCCTGGGGTGTAACCGTGTTTTCAGCTGTTGGCTGGCCGACTGTTACGTCAACTGCCGTGGTGTCATGCCGTGAAACCATGGTCCACCTCCCGCGCGGTGCCATAACTTTCGCAATTCGTGTCTCGGCGCGAATCTAACGGTCAGTGACAATAAGCAGAACAGTCTGCCAAAGATCCTAGAGTGGCCGAGCACTCTGTGTGACTGATATATGATATCCTATGTGTTCCGCCACCCCTGCAATTTGTTGTTTTGGTGAATAAATCGCACCTTGTTGCTCTGGAGCCTGGTCATCCGGCTTTTCACCCATCAGGGATTGAATGTAGGTGAAGCTGTCAACCAACGTGGCGCCGAGGCTTTCCCCGGTACTTTTGAGGTAGGGCTTGGTCTGGGCCTGTGCCACCCATTCAAACTGCTCGGACTCATCCGGGAAGAACGCGGTATACCCCATGTAGAGCACGACAATGATGATATAGGCCCGTGCGACACCGAACAGAAAGCCCAGAACGCTGTCAATCATGCCAACCGGGCTGTCGAGGATGGTGTCTGAGATTCGCGCGGTGATGATGTGGACCACGATCAAAACGAACAAAAAAGCGAGGGCACAGATCGCGACTTGGGCGATTGGAAGCTGGACGCTCATTTGCTGGGCAACATCTTCAGCGAGGCCCTTTTGGAAAAACCAGAAGTAGCCCGCCGTCAGTCCGGCAGCGATCCATGAAACGATCGACAGAAGTTCGCGGGTTAAGCCGCGATACATGGCCAACAGGGCTGAAATGAATGCTAAGGCCGCAAACGCGACATCAAGGTAGGTAAAAGATCCGATCATAGTCGGTGCTCCTCGGTGGGAGGGATGATGTCTGCCGGGCGCGGGGCCATCTCGGACACGTTGCCACTCACAAATCCCTTCAGCCTATTCACTGTCATGACGACAGCTTCACTGCAAGTTCGCTCATATGACTGAGGCGATGGACCTTGAGGTCCAATGACTTTTCATCGAGTTCGCCACGGGCCGGTATTGCCGCTTCTAAAAAGCCCAATTTCTGGGCTTCTTTTAGTCGTGTTGTCATATTCGCTGCAGGACGGACGGCACCCGATAGCGAAACTTCTCCGAAATAGACGTGATCCACCGGCAACGCTACACCGGAAAATGACGACAGCAGGGCGGCGGCGGCTGCCAGATCGGCCGCCGGTTCTGTGATTTTCAAACCACCCGCGACGTTGAGATAAACATCATGCTGTCCAAATGAGATGCCGCACCGGGCATCGAGCACCGCCAACAGCATCGACAATCGGTTGGAATCCCAGCCAACAACAGCACGGCGCGGTGTGCCGAGTGCGGACGGTGCGACCAATGCCTGAATTTCCACCAGCACCGGACGGCTGCCTTCAATTCCGGCAAACACGGCTGTTCCGGGGCTGGCACTGTCACGATCCCCGAGAAACAATTCTGATGGATTTTTGACTTCGGCGAGTCCGGTCGCAACCATTTCGAAGACGCCGATTTCGTCCGTTGGGCCAAATCGATTTTTCACCGAACGCAAAATCCGGAACGGGTGACCGCGGTCACCTTCAAAGTAAAGAACGGTGTCGACCATATGTTCGACGACCTTTGGCCCGGCGATGTTGCCGTCCTTGGTGACGTGACCGACGAGCAGGACGGCGCACCCAGCTTGCTTGGCGTATCGGATGAGCGCCTGCGTCGCTGCGCGCACCTGACTGACGGTTCCGGGGGCGGCATCGAGGCTGTCGATCCAAAGGGTCTGTATGGAATCGATAACAACAAGGTCCGGCGCTTTGCCTTTGGCGAGCGTTGCAAGAATGTTGGTGAGGTTTGTTTCTGCGGCCAGTTCGACTGCGGCATCGGCCAGGCCCAAGCGTTCGGCACGCAATCGGACCTGAGCGACGGCCTCTTCGCCGGAGAAATACAACGCACGATAGCCGTTGTTCGTCAGCGCGGCAGACAGCTGAAGCAACAACGTTGATTTGCCGATTCCCGGTTCGCCGCCGATCAATGTTGCCGAGCCCGTAACAATGCCACCGCCGGTAACGCGGTCGAGTTCGTCCATCCCGGTTGCAATGCGCGGGGCGTCCTTGGTTTCGCCTTTAAGAGATTCCAGTGCGATGACCCGGCCCTTGCTTGCTTTGGCAAGCCCCGTACCTGGTACAGCTGCCGGACCCGCGCTCTGTTCAATGAGCGTGTTCCATTCCTCACAGCCCGGACACTTGCCTGCCCAGCGCGACGACACCGCCCCGCACGACTGGCAGACGAACTGGCTCTTGGCAGCTTTACTCATTGGCGGATGGTGTCCTCGCCCGAGTAAATGCGATGAAAGCGCGGTGAGAGGCTGGTCAGGATTTCATAGCCAATTGTGCCGGCAGCGGCACCGGCGTCTTCGAGGGTGATGGTCGGCCCGATGAGTTCGGCCCATGAACCACGCGTGACAGCATCGGCGTTTGCCAAATCGGTGATGTCGACAGTAATGAGGTCCATCGAAACACGGCCGACGATGGGCGCGCGTTGGCCATCGAACGCAACCATGCCGCCAGTTTCGCCCGATGCCGCACTTGCTGAGCGCGGAACGCCATCAGCGTAGCCGGCAGCAACCGTTGCGATGCGGCGCGGCTCATTGGCCTGATAGGTCGCCGAATATCCAACAGTCTGACCGGTTGCGACATCACGGACCTGGAGCACGCGGGCGTGAACCGTGACCACTGGTTCAACAGGTGCCGCATGAGCAGGTGAAGCCTGACCGCCGTAAAGCGCGTAGCCCGGACGCACGAGCTGGCCATGGTACGATTTGCCCAACATCAACCCGTCAGATGCGGCGATGCTGGTGGCGACCGTTGGCAGCAATGGTAGGAGGCCATCAAAGACAGCAAGCTGGCTGGCGTTCTTGGCATCTTCCGAATCGTCGGCAGAGGCGAGGTGGCTCATCACCAGATAGACGTTGAGCTTTTCTAACAAAGTGCCGCTGCCGGCGAGCGCACGCACATCTTCAGCCGGCATGCCAAGACGGTTGAGACCGGTATCGACATGAAAGGCGGCCGGTAAGTGCGCGCCGATTTTGCGGGCATATGCCGACCAATCTTCTATCTCGGCCAAACTGGAGAGGACCGGAACGGCATTGATGTCCGTGAGTGCGGTTTCCGAACCGGGCAACAGCCCATCAAGCACGAAGATGGCCGACTCCGGTGCAAGTGCCCGGGCTGTTTTGGCTTCGTCAATCGTTGCGACAAAAAACGATTGGCAGCCAGTCTTCAGAAGCGCTGGGATCGCACGATTAACACCCGTGCCGTAGGCGTTTGCTTTGACAACCGCTGCACACCGGGCAGGCAATACGGCACGTCCCAGCGATTGCCAATTGGAGGCGAGTTTTCCAAGATCGATGTGAATGACGCCCCTGGCGGTCGCCGGAATACTATCAAAATTTGTCATAGGAGAATTTCCCCGCCCCAAGGCTGTGTGTACTTTTGCGTGGCATCACCATAGCAAAAACAATCAACCTGGGGCACAAGCTTCATTCGTAAGTGGTCGGGGTTTGGTATTCGCGTGCAAGGTTCGAGAAGCGCGTGAAACGCCCTTCGAAGGAGAGTTGCACCGTACCTACTGGACCGTGGCGCTGTTTTCCAAGGATAACTTCAGCACGGCCTGCAACAGATGCCATCTTCTCTTGCCACGAAACGAACTCTGCCGTGCCTTCATCGGGCTTCAGGCGTTCGATGTAGTATTCCTCACGGTACACGAACATCACGACGTCAGCGTCTTGCTCGATTGAGCCCGATTCACGAAGGTCGGAAAGCTGAGGCCGTTTGTCTTCGCGTTGTTCCACCTGACGTGAGAGCTGGGACAGCGCGATGATCGGGACGCCGAGTTCCTTCGCGAGTGCTTTCAGACCAGTGGTGATTTCCGTGACTTCCTGCACGCGGTTGGACTGACCGCCTTTCGATCCACCCGCAAGCAATTGCAAGTAGTCGACAATCAGAAGACCGAGCCCCTTTTGCCGCTTGAGCTTGCGTGCGCGTGCTGACAACTGCGCAATTGTCAGGCCACCTGTGTCGTCGATGTGCAACGGAATGCGGCTCATCTCCTGGCTGACGGCCACGAGCTTGCGAAACTCTTCTTCATTGATCATGCCGCGGCGAATCTGCTCACTCGAGATCTCAGCCTGTTCCGACAAAATACGTGTGGCCAGCTGTTCGGCCGACATTTCGAGCGAGAAGAATCCAACGACACCGCCGTCGACCGCTTTTTCCGTCCCATCGGGTTGGGCTTCCGTGCGGAAAGCTTTCGCGACATTATAGGCGATGTTGGTGACGAGTGCCGTTTTGCCCATCGATGGACGACCAGCAAGGATGATGAGGTCCGACTGCTGCAGGCCGCCCATCTTGTTGTCGAGGTCGGAGAGGCCCGAGGCGGTTCCTGACAAATGTCCATCGCGCATGTACGCGTTGTTGGCCATATCGATGGCCTCGGTCAGAGCCGTGCCAAACGTCATGAAGCCCTGGCCGTATTTCCCGGACTCTGCCAAATCATAGAGGCGGTTTTCTGCGCCTTGTATTTGTTCGGCTGGAGGATGGTCAACGGGGCTATCGAAGGCTTCGTTGACGACGTCTTCGCCGATCATGATCAACTGGCGGCGGATATACAGATCGTAGATCGTGCGACCGTAGTCATGCGCGTTGATAATGGTCGTTGCACTGACAGCGAGACGGCCGAGATACTTTGGAACCGTCAAATTGCTGTCGATGGGCTCGGAGTTCTCGAAAAACGTTTTCAGCGTAATCGGCGTCGCCTGCTTGCCCGCCTGAATAAGCTTACCTGCAACTTCAAAGATCTCACCATGCAGGGGGTCAAAGAAGTGGCCGGGCTGGAGGAAGCCCGCGACACGGTCAAGGGCTTCATTGTTGACCAGGACGGCCCCCAACAACGCTTGTTCGGCTTCGATATTATGAGGCACCTGGCGGAAAGTCAGGGCATCTTCGGTCTCAACGGCTTCGCGCAGTTGATCGGTCGGGAGGATCGCGTTCTGTGTCATGGCTCAGAAGCTAACCGATTCCATTTCGCACAGGTGTGATGTCAAGTTATCTCGTCCCCGTAACTAACAAGGCGAGCAGATTTCGCTTGGCAATGACCGAATCGCTAAAGGCACAAAAAAAGGCCCCGGAAATCCGGAGCCTTTCTTAAATCTTATGTCAGCAAGTGACCCGCCAACACCTGAGCGTTACGCCTGTTCGTCGGTTGCGGTTTCTTCACCAGCATCTGCGGCTTCGTCTGCGTCTTCGGCAGGGCCAGCACCGTCTTCGAACGCTTCGTCAGGATTGAAGGTCTCGAGTTCGATTTGTTCGTCGTCGACAACAAGAACGTCTTCGCCACGTGCCTGGCGTTCGGCTTCCTCACTGGAGCGGGCGACGTTGACGAGAACTTTGACGATGACTTCAGGGTGAAGCTGAACAGATGTATCATGGACACCGAGCGTTTTGATCGGGCGCTCGAGAACGATCTGACGGCGGTCGACAGTAAATCCGTTTTCGGTGGCAGCTTCTGCGATGTCACGTGGCGAAACCGAACCGTACAACTGGCCCGTGTCACCGGCCTGGCGGATGACAACGAATGACTGACCTGTAAGCTTTTCAGCAACCGCATCAGCGTCTTTTTTCAAGTCGAGGTTCTGGGCTTCCAGCTGCGCGCGTTGTGTTTCGAACAATGCCAGGTTTTCCTTGTTGGCGCGCAGTGCCTTTTTCTGCGGCAGAAGGAAGTTGCGGGCGTAGCCATTGCGAACTTTAACGACGTCGCCCATCTGGCCAAGACTGCCGATGCGCTGCAAAAGAACGACTTCCATTTTTAGTCTC
>JAJFHI010000019.1 GCA_021775715.1 Hyphomicrobiaceae bacterium
TTGTACTTTGTGAAGTCGGCGTTGCCAGCAAGAAGCTCGCGGCCAAGGTCGGTCAGCTTCAGACGGCTGGCAGCGTAGCGGCCGCGTTTTTCAGGATCGTGATGCATGGCCTGCGTGAATGGGCTTTCGTTGAGCCCGGTAATCGCGGGCGTTTGGCAGGTTGCAAGCTTGTCGATTATTTTTCCGTGTGGCCAATAGTCGAACACAGTGTCGCGCGCATCGTCCAATTCTCCGAGCAGGCGTATCGGGTTGTCGTCGCCGCGCTTAACGAATGTAAGGATAATGTGCTGTGTTTTTGATAAGCCCGTTTTTTCGTCGGGCAACTCCTCAAGCGCGCGCACGATGGTTTTTGTTAGCAATGGAAAAACATCTAGGTCGACGCGCTGCAAAAGTGCGAACCATGCTTTCGGTGTCGGTTGCTGAAATGCACGCCATACTGCTTGCGCCAATGACATTTCGGCGGTGCCAGGCGATGTGATCTTTGGTTGCCAGACCAACAGCTCTTTTGAATGGCGTCGGCCAAGCGGTCGGTCCATTTCGCCTATTACAAGCTTTTCCATAAGCTCTGGGTAGCTGGATGCGAGATCTAAGAATTGCATCAATTGCAGCTGCGAATTCGGATCCGGATCCATCCACAATTCAACCCGGTCACAATTTTTGGCCTCGCGGAGAAACTCGGCCAGCATGAAGCCGCCGGTCGTCGCTGCTTCGATCTCAAAGTCTTCTGTGTCGCCCGCAAACAGTTCCGCCCGCCTGGTAAAGAGATCGAGCGGATTATTCGAAACGGGCACGGGACCGGACATCAGACTGTAGCCAGTGCCGATCGCAACATCTGCGATGCCGGATGATTTGAGGCAGCCTAGTCCTGGTACGGTCGTTGAGACGATAAGTCGTTTCATGGCGTTGGTCTTCGATCCATATCCTGTTTGTGTTCCGATTTTAGCCGGGCAATACCCAAATGTCTTGTTAATCTCTCTTTCGGTTTCGTTTGCATGAGGACGTGAAATTTGATGAAGTGGGTCGCATAAATCAAATAAAGCATAGTCCGTTATTGATGCGATTTGCTGGTCTACAGAGTGAGTAAGCGCACAATTCGGCAAGGGAGAGAAATGAAGAATTTTGTGCTGCTGGCGCTGGGTGCGCTGCTTGGAATCATACCGGTCGGTCTTTCTGCCTACACGAAGCAATTGGCATTGGAGCAAAAGGTAGTTGCTGCGGAAGCGACTTTGAACGAGGCCACCGGAAGTCGAAGCAAACTACTGGCTGATCTGAATGCTGCAACGAGCGCAGGCGCAATGGCGTCTGATACGGTGAAAGCGCTTGAGGAAAAACTTGCAACCGTGACGAAAGAAAAGGTCGCCTCAGATGCAGCGGCAAAGCTTTCCCAGGAGACTATGGGCCGTCTTGAACAGAAGCTCAAATCGGTGGTTGCTGCCAAAGCCACAGCTGACGGCGAGCTCAAGACAGCCCAGGCCGCATTGGCAACTGCCAAGATATCCAATGAAACGGCGTCGAAGGGCGCCAGGACACTCAAGGCAGAGCTGGCCAAAGTACAGGCAGAGTTAACCTCAGCTTTGGCAGCAAAAGCTGCTGCAGAAAGTGCTCTTGCCGCGGCCGCAAATGCCAAGACGGACGGTAACTGAGTGTATCGCTTGTCGAGCAACTGAATATTGGAGAGCCGGCGTGAAATGTCTCGTTGGCTTTTCTTTTGTCTGGAGCGCCCAAGAGTTTTCTTGCCGTTAGCGTCAAAGTCGGGAAACATGCAGCCCGGCACTCATTCTGATGCGCTCATTCAAGAAGCGCGGTGTATTGGAGTGTCCACGTCATGCTCACCAATCGAGCAAAACTTTCTCGGGAGGAAAGTTTGTCAGATCACCTAGCAGCACCTCGGACGGCATATGTCGTTGGAACGTTCGACACCAAGGCCGCTGAGCTTGGATTTATTCGCGACAGGCTTGTAGCAGCCAACGTGCCGGTTCGCACAATCGATTTGTCAACATCGGGCAAAGAATCAAGCGCTGACGTCACGCCCAGGGAAATCGCCAAACACCATCCCGATGGCGCAGGTTCGGTCTTCACCGGTGATCGCGGGTCTTCGGTTGCTGCGATGGCGATTGCGTTTGCAAACTGGATCGAAGGGCAGACCGAGATCGGTGGCTTGATTTCGGCCGGTGGTACCGGTGGCACGGCGCTCGCGACACCGGCAATGCGCAGGTTGGCAATCGGGATACCAAAAGTCATGATCTCAACAGTGGCATCGGGTAATGTGGCGCCATACGTCGGTGCATCCGACATTATGATGATGTATTCGGTGACCGATGTGCAGGGATTGAACAGGATTTCGCGCACGGTATTGGGCAATGGCGCAAACGCTCTTGCTGGGGCACTTGCGTTTCATGATGCAAGTGGGCCGTCCGCCACTGCCGATGACAAGCCTGCAATCGGCATGACGATGTTTGGCGTGACGACAACGGCCATCCAGCAGATCTCCGATGACCTCGCTGACAAGTTTGAATGCCTGGTGTTTCACGCAACAGGTGTCGGTGGCCGCTCGATGGAGAAACTTGCCGACAGTGGTATGCTCTCGGCCGTCGTTGATGTGACAACGACGGAGGTCTGCGACTTGTTCATGGGTGGTGTATTTGCTGCGGACGAAGATCGCTTCGGTGCGTTTCTCAGAAACAAGATCCCTTACGTGGGCTCTGTTGGCGCTCTGGATATGGTCAACTTTGGTGCGCCCAACACGGTGCCTGAGAAATATTCCGGACGCACGTTCGTTGAACACAATCCGCAAGTCACGTTGATGCGCACCACGCCTGAGGAAAACACCAAAATGGGCGCATGGATTGCAGAGCGTATCAATCAGATTGCAGGGCCTGTTCGTTTTTTCATTCCCGAAGGCGGCGTGTCTGCAATCGATGCACCGGGCCAGCCTTTCCATGATCCGCAAGCAGATAGCGCTCTGTTCGATGCAATTCGTGCGGGATTTGTTGAAACAGATACGCACAAGTTGATTTCGCTTCCGCATCACATCAACGATCCTGAATTTGCAGCCGCCGTGGTCGCAGCTGTCAACGAACTTACCTAACGCTGCCCGGAGAATACGAGATGTCACAACACAGCCGGCGGGCATTGCTCGAAAAATTCCAGGGCATGAAGGCGCGTGGCGAAGTCATCGTTGGTGGCGGTGCGGGAACGGGCTTGTCCGCGAAGTGTGAAGAGGCTGGCGGCATCGACCTAATTGTTATTTACAACTCGGGCCGGTATCGCATGGCGGGACGCGGTTCGCTTGCGGGTCTGTTGGCTTACGGCAACGCCAACGAGATCGTCGTTGATATGGCGCGCGAAGTTCTCACCGCGGTCAAGGAAACACCCGTTCTCGCAGGTGTTAATGGTACAGATCCGTTCTGCATTATGGATCCCTTTCTTGACCAACTGCAAAACCTCGGCTTTGCCGGCGTGCAAAATTTTCCGACCGTTGGTCTGATCGATGGAAACTTTCGCGCCAACCTGGAAGAAACCGGTATGTCGTTTGGCCTTGAAATCGATATGATTGCCAAGGCGCACGAGAAAGATATGTTCACCACGCCGTATGTCTTCAATGAAGAAGATGCAGCAGCTATGGCCAAGGCAGGCGCCGATATTATTGTGTGTCACTTGGGGCTGACGACCGGCGGCAATATTGGAGCGGAGACGGCGCTGAAGCTGAAAGACTGTCCGAAGCTTGTCGATGCCTGGGCAGAGGCGGCGCTGCGGGTCAACCGGGATGCGATTATACTGGTTCACGGCGGGCCGGTTGCAATGCCGGATGACGCGCGCTTTGTGCTCGACAATACTGAGAACTGCCATGGGTTTTACGGCGCATCGTCAATGGAACGCTTGCCAACCGAGACGGCACTAATCGAACAGACCAAAGCCTTCAAGCAGATGTAACGTGCGCGCTGGGTTGATAAGGAAACGTCGAGGAATATGCGAAGACTTCAAGGGGGCTACGTCTGGCCGTTGACGGCACTTGCAGTCGTGGCAATCCTTTTCGTTGCGGCGGCTGTTCCGATATGGCCTGAGTGGCTTTTGGCGATCGTTAGGTCAAAAAAGCAATTCTTCACCACACTGCTCGATGGTTTCACGCTGGCAGGGCTCTATTTCATTGTCGCTAGCGGGTTCACGCTGATCTTTGGTCTGATACGCAACCTCAACCTTGCGCACGGTTCTCTTTATTTGCTTGGCGCTTACGTTGGATATGAAGCGGCGGAAGCATCCGGTAGTTGGATACTGGCAGTTGCTGCAGCTTTTGCGGTTGTTGCGGTTGCCGGACTGGTGCTGCAGTTTTTCGTATTCCGGCAGATACAGGACCAGCCGATGCGCCAGGTTTTGGCGTCGATTGGTATTTCGATTGTGGCCGCAGATCTGATGCTTGCAAACTGGGGTGGTACGACATATCAGTTTGCCGTGCCC
>JAJFHI010000181.1 GCA_021775715.1 Hyphomicrobiaceae bacterium
TGGCTCTTGCGATCTCTGTTCTCATAGCACAACAATTTCGTACCACAGCGACGCTGTCAATTCTCATTGTGAGATCTGGTTCACACAGTGTTGTAAGAGGGATGCGTCCCGGCAAACGCAACGTCCGCCGGTGAAGCGGTGTCCTGCCTTCAGTCTTTGCCTTTAAAGGCCATATACCGTCGCTTGCTCAGGATCTTTTGCTGCAACCAGTTTGGCCAGATCAACGATCACCTTGGCCTGTTTCCACGTCGCATCGTCCTGCATTTTTCCATCAATCATTACCGCGCCCGTCCCGTCTGGCATGGCTTCCAGGATCTTTTTGGCGAATTCAACCTCACCTGGATCCGGGCTGAAGACATTCTTCGCGATGGTGATCTGGGTGGGGTGCAGGGACCAGGCGCCAAGGCAACCTTGCAAGAAGGCATTGCGGAATTGGGCTTCACAAGCGGCGCTGTCAGAGAAATCTCCAAACGGACCATAAAAGGGTTTGAGGCCGTGTGCCAGACAGGCATCAACCATCTTGGATACGGTGTAGTGCCACAGATCCTGCTGGTAGGCGGTGCGGGCTGCGTCGCCATTGGCATCGGCGAGAACAGCGTAATCAGGATGGCCACCGCCAACGCGGGTTGTCTTCATGCCGCGCGACGCTGCAAGATCGGCAGGTCCCAGGCTCATGCCATGCATACGTGGGCTGGCACCGGCGATTTTCTCGACATTGTTGACACCCTCGGCCGTTTCCAAAATGGCGTGGATCATGATGGGTCGGGTCACACCATGCTTGGCTTCAAGTTGGGCCAGGAGCTGGTCGAGGTAGTATATGTCCCACGGACCCTCGACCTTCGGTAGCATGATGACATCGACCTTATTGCCAACATTGGCAATGATCTCAGTGATGTCATCCAGCATCCAGGGGCTGTTCAGGCAGTTGATACGTGTCCACAGGCCCGTGCCGGTTGCTGCGTAATCGATCTCCTGGGCCATGGCAACAAAACCCTTGCGGGCGGCTTCCTTGTCGTCAGCGGGGATGGCATCTTCCAGGTTGCCAAGCACGACGTCCACTTGCGCGGCAATCTTGCCAAGCTTGGAGCGGATCTTTTCATTGTGTGGTGGCACAAAGTGGATCATCCGCTCAATGCGCACAGGTGGCGCACGAAATGGCTCAGGCGCCCCAATGGCGAGCGGTTTGAAAAAGGCAGCAGGTGTGCGAGCGGCAGACATCGATGGCAATTCCTCAGGATCGGTGGTGGATCGAACGAACTCCTTTTCCTCCGCATGATTGCGGACGAGGCGTCAATCCACAGGGATACGACTGGCCGCAATCTAGTCGCAGCGTAGGGGGTGTCAAACCCGGATGATGCCGCACGGGCGCCGGCGGACCGGCTGATCATCCCTTTGGGGGCAACTTTGGGTGCTGGTCTGGACTTACCCCCGCCGGTGTGCGACGCCACAAAGCTGTATGCAGACCAGAATCAATGGATTGCCGATGTCGAAACCACAGGATGTCCGCCAACTCGAAGCGGCACAGAAGCTGATCGCCGAATTTGGCGAGCGCTTGGATCTCAATGCTTCAATTCGCCTTTGGGATGGTTCGGTATATCCACTTGGCTCCAACGTCACCGGGCCGTTTGAGATTTCGATTGCCCGGTCCGACGTTATCACAGCGCTTGTCAGATGGCCGACGCTCGACAAATTCATTCAGCACTATGTCGACAAGAGTATCGATTTTTCCGGCGGCACGATCATCGATTTCGGTGAGCAACTTAACAAACGTAATAAGTCCGTGAAATTCAAAGGCCGCGATACGCTCGCGATCATGGCCAAGCTGTCACCGTTTCTATTTGCCAAGGCAACACCTGTTGTCGATAAGGGCGGCTTTGACGGCGAGATCACAGGCCTCAAACGCGAAACCAAAGACAACAAAGACTACATCCAGTTTCACTACGATTTGTCGAACGACTTCTACGCACTCTTTCTCGACCCGGAAATGGTCTACTCTTGCGCTTACTATACGGACTGGGAAAACGATATTTCGACAGCCCAACACGACAAGCTAGAGATGATCTGCCGCAAGCTGCGCTTGAAGCCGGGCGACCGTTTTCTCGACATTGGTGCGGGGTGGGGTGGCTTGATTTGTCATGCCGCCCAATATCACGGAGCTACCGCACACGGCGTCACATTGTCGGAAGAGCAATTGGTCTTTGCACAGGTAAAGATCAAACGCCTGGGTTTGGAAGATCACGTAACGATTGAATTGAAAGACTATTCCGATCTGACCGGCAGCTACGATAAAATCGCTTCCATTGGTATGTACGAGCACATCGGCTTAAAGAATATCCCAACCTATATGAACACGGTGCGGAGCCTGTTGACCGAGGATGGCTTATTTCTAAATCACGCCATCTCACGCCGGGCGCCGAAACCATCGCTCCTGCGCCGTCGTAAAATGCGCCCTGAACAACGCGCCATCGCGAAATACATTTTCCCAGGTGGTGAGTTGGACGACATTGGCCGCACGGTCGTGGCCATGGAGCGTGCTGGGTTTGAAGTGCAGGACGTCGAAGCGTGGCGGTTGCACTATGCGCGCACGTGCAAATTGTGGTGTGAGCGGTTAACGGACCAAAAAGAAGAAGCGCTAAAGCATGTGAGTGAGGAGAAATATCGCATTTGGGTTGCGTACTTGGCAGGTGTGTCGCTGGCATTTTCGCGTGGCACGTTGCGGCTCTATCAAACCCTGGCGTCAAAAAATGCCAAACGCCCTCCAGCTCTGCCACCAACACGTGCGGATCTCTATCGATAGCTGCGGTTGTCTAGTGTGTTTCGTGCCAGTTTATCAGCGTTCGTTGTAAGAAACCGCGCTCAAGTAGCAGCGCGTTAGCGCAAAAGGGCTTCCGCTCAAGTAGCGGAACGCTAGCTCATCATACCAACGCTTCCAACACAACCTGACAGTCTCTAGGCCTTGCTCGCGTTTGCCTGGAGCACCGCGATGCATTTGTCTTTGAGTTCACGTAGGTCGAGCAATGTGCGGTCCAGGTCGCTGCGTTTCAGCTCCAGATCAAAGATCAACTCTTCTACGCGCTTAAGCAGCATCTCTGTCTGGGCTTGCTTCGTCGGCGAGGTGTCGTGGAGCGAGAGATAGTCGCCAATGTCTTCCAGCGTAAAGCCGAGATTCTTGCCCCGCAGAATTATCTTCACGCGTGAGTGGTCGCGGTGGGAATAGACACGGCTGGCACCAGCGCGGCTTGGAGAGATCAGTCCGCGCGTCTCGTAAAATCGGATGGCGCGTGTAGTGATGCAAAATTCATCTGCTAGTTCGCCGATCGAATAGGTTCTGTCAGCGTCTGCAGAGTTTCCCGTCACTGTACTATTGATGCCATCTTCTGCAGAGGTATCATCGTTCATCATTGGGTTATGCAGCTCCGTCGCCCGCGATTTCCTCGCTTACCTCTTGCTTAAGCTCTTTCTTCGACAGCTTGCCAATCATGGTTTTTGGCAGGGTGTCGCGAAATACGATTTGGGCCGGCAACTCAATCTTTGACAGTTTCTTTTCCAAAAGAACAAAGATTTCCGTATCGGTTACTTCAGCGCCTTCTTTCAGTTTCACATAGGCTTTCGGTGCTTCGCCGCGGTTTTCATCCGGAATCCCGATAACAGTGACTTCTTCAACTGCAGGATGGGCGTAGATCGCCTCCTCGATGCGGCGTGGATAAACGTTGTAGCCGTTGCAGATGATCAGATCCTTGATGCGGTCTTCGATGTAGAACATCCCGTCCTCATCCACACGGGCAACGTCACCGGTGCGGAAAAAGTCACCAACGAACGCATCGGCGGTTTCTTCAGGTTTTTGCCAGTAACCGAGCATAACCTGTGGTCCCTTGATGCAGATTTCGCCTTTTTCGCCTGGTGGCACTTCTTTCGTCGGGTCAGTCAGATCCCGCAGGGACAAAATCGTGGCGGGCAGGGGCATGCCGATCGAGCCTTCCCTGATGGGCCCATCAACCGGATTGCAAGTTGCTACCGGCGAGGTTTCGGAAAGTCCATAACCCTCGACGACCTTGCAGTTCGGAACGATCGTCTCGAAATTACGTTTCACTTCGATTGGAAGTGCCGCACCTCCCGACAAGCAAAAGCGTATCGA
>JAJFHI010000182.1 GCA_021775715.1 Hyphomicrobiaceae bacterium
ATCCCGTGGTCGCCGATCTGGCGTCGCGGCGACCGGCATTGACGGTTCTCAAAGTCGATATTGAGAAGAACGGTGGGTTGGTCGATGACTACGGTATCCAGAGCGTGCCGTCGCTTCTTCTTTTCAAGGACGGCGCTTTGGTCGATCGCCGGACGGGCAAAGTCCCATTTGTCGAACTCGACCGCATGATTGCAAAACACAGCTGATCGCGGCCGGTTTATCGCCGAATTTGCCCGCCGGAGGTCAATTTCCGGCGCAGGCCTGCAATTACGTCTGCCGGATCGCTGGCCACCCAAGTCCCAATGCCGTATAAGCAGCCCGGCTTTGCATTCCGTGATGGTGCAAGGTTAAGATACCGAACAGAAAAAAGCGTATGGAGTGGAAACGATGGCGGCGCCCTGGTCCCCGAAAAGTTGGCGGTCCAAACCTATTTTGCAGGTCCCGGATTATCCGGACCAAGAAGTATTGAAAGATGTCGAGCGGCAGCTCGCAAGCTATCCGCCGTTGGTTTTTGCCGGCGAAGCGCGTGATCTCAAGGCCCAGTTGGCGAAAGTGGCCAACGGTGAGGGCTTCCTGTTGCAGGGCGGCGACTGTGCTGAGAGCTTCGCTGAGCATCATGGCGACAACATCCGCGATTTTTTCCGCGTGTTCTTGCAAATGGCCGCTGTACTGACGTTCGCTGGTGGCTCACCTGTCACCAAAATTGGCCGTATTGCAGGTCAATTTGCCAAACCACGCTCGTCACCAACTGAGAAGAAGGGCGACGAAGAGCTGCCAAGTTATCGCGGCGACATCATCAACGGCACCGAGTTCACGCCCGAGGCCCGCATTCCGGACCCTAACCGTCAATTGCATGCCTATCGCCAATCGGCGGCAACGCTCAACCTGATCCGCGCGTTTGCAACAGGTGGCTATGCCGACCTTGATCGCGTGCACCAGTGGACACTCGGGTTCGTAAAAGACAGCCCGCAGGGCCACGACTATCAACAGATCGCCGATCGCATTTCTGAAGCGCTGGCGTTCATGCGCGCGTGCGGTGTCACTCCTGCCAACACACCGCAGTTGCGAGCGACGGACTTCCATACCAGTCATGAGGCGTTGCTGCTTGGTTATGAGGAAAGCCTGACGCGTTTGGATTCCACGTCGGGCGATCACTACGCCACGTCGGGTCACATGATCTGGATTGGCGACCGGACACGCCAGCCGGACCATGCGCATGTCGAATATGCGCGAGGCATCAAAAACCCGCTTGGCCTGAAGTGTGGTCCATCGCTTGAGCCCGACGGCCTGCTGTCGTTGCTCGACGCACTTAATCCCGACAATGAAGCTGGACGCATGACGCTGATCTGCCGTTTTGGTGCTGATAAAGTCGGCGCACATCTGCCGAAACTTGTCAAAGCTGTTGAGCGCGAAGGCCGCAAAGTGGTCTGGTCGTGTGACCCAATGCACGGCAACACCATCTCGGCTGCAACGGGCTACAAGACACGGCCGTTTGACCGCATCTTGCGCGAAGTTGAAGCGTTCTTTGATGTCCACCGGGCAGAGGGCACGCATGCCGGCGGCATCCACATCGAGATGACTGGGCAGAATGTCACCGAGTGCACTGGCGGCGCGACGGCAATCTCTGAAACGGATCTTTCCGACCGCTATCACACACATTGTGATCCGCGTTTGAATGCCGACCAGTCGCTGGAGTTGGCCTTTCTGGTTGCACAACACCTGCGCCAGGAACGTGATGCGTCTCAGTCCGGCACGGCAGTTCGCGCTGCGAGCTAACAGGGAGCGTGTAACGCATAGGGAGCGGTTCTCGTGGACGGCTTAGAGCAAACTGAAGCGGCGAGTGCTGGTCTTGAGACCGGCCTCGCACCGCAATGGCCGATGACGGTCGATGCGTTTTTGTCCGGCCCCTATCTACAGCGTTCCGACGTTGTGCTGACACGCACCCATCGCGATTTTCGCTCGTGGCTGATCCGCTGGGCCACGAAAGGTTCGTTTTCGCATGCGGCGTTAGTATTTCTCGTGCCGCATCAGGAGAAGGGCTTCAACAACTCGTTCGTCATCGAAAGCACGAGCAAGGGCGTCGATCTGGCAAACCTTGCGGACTACCTGAATGACCGCCGCTCAGTCGTTGGCATCAAGCGTGTGAATAACGGTTGGTTTCAGAACGATGCGCAAAGCCTGGTACGCGGGCGGATGCTGAACAGCATCGAGTCCAAGTACTCCTATGCCACCATCGCGTCCCTTGGCTGGAACTTTTTCAGCGAGCTGGCTTTTGGTGTCCGCAGCCGCATCTCCGGAACCCGCAAGGCCATCCGGGGTCGCCGTGACCAAGCTCTGCAACCGCCAAACGAGTTTATTTGTTCCGGTCTTGTGCAGTTGGGCTTTGTCAATGCGATCGCTGAACAGGATGCGGCCGGGTCTTTGCAGCCATCCAACATCGCCGACGTTGTTTTCCGAGATGATCTCGCACGCTTCCTTCCGGCAAATTGGGCCGATTTTAGCGCTGAAGACCAAATGGAAATGATGTGGATGTTCGTCGATGCGTTCGGTGAGGATCTCGAGGCCAGCACACCCGAAGACCTCGCCGCGACAGCGAAGCTTGATTGGGTTTACATTATTCGCGGCGGCGAGGTGCATCCGGTTACATCTGATGAACAAGCGCGCGAACTTTTGAACTGGCGGCCCCGGCGCAAAAAGAGCTAAGTAACGACCGACACAAAAAGCCCTGACGCCCCAGGCATGCAACGCTGAGACCCCATGAAAATCGCACTTGCTCAATTAAATTCGACGGTTGGTGATATTGCTGGCAACGCGGACAAGGTCGTTGCGGTCCATGGTGAGGCAAAGCGGGCTGGTGCCGACCTGGTTGTCCTGCCGGAATTGTTTCTCACGGGATACCCACCGGAAGATTTGGTGCTGAAGCCTGCCTTCCAAGACGCTGCCCACGACAAGGTCGCTGAGCTTGCAGAAGCTTTGGCGGATGGTCCAGGTGTTCTGCTCGGCACGATCTGGCGTCAGGGTGACCAACTTTACAACGCTGTTGTGCTGCTTGATGGCGGCAAAGTCGGGGCCGTTCGCTTCAAAGTGGATCTGCCGAACTACGGCGTCTTCGATGAGAAACGCCTTTTCGAGCCAGGGCCGTTGCCGGGGCCGATCAACTTTCGCGACGTTCGTATCGGTGTTCCGATTTGCGAAGACATCTGGAGCGAAGAGGTCACGGAGTGCCTTGAGGAATCCGGCGCGGAACTGCTTCTTGTTCCAAACGGCTCACCGTTCGACTGGAAGAAGCCGGATATTAGAACGAACATCGCCGTCGCGCGTATCACGGAAACAAATCTGCCCTTGGCCTATGTCAACCTGGTTGGCGGCCAGGATGAGCTTGTGTTTGATGGCGCGTCGTTTGTTCTCAATGCCAATCGCAGTCTGGCCTGTCAGCTTCCGCAATGGCGTGAGGTTGTGGTCGTGACGGAGTGGCTGAAGGAAGACGATATCTGGGTCTGCGCGAAAACCGAAATCGCCGCCATCGACGACGGTGACGCCGCCGCCTATCAGGCTTGCATGTTAGGGCTTCGCGACTACGTAGCCAAAAACGGGTTTCCAGGTGTTGTGCTTGGTCTTTCCGGCGGCATAGATTCTGCGCTCGTCGCGGCCATCGCCGTCGATGCGGTGGGTGCCGATAAAGTCCATAGCGTGATGCTGCCTTATCGTTACACGTCGGAGGAAAGCCTCGGCGACGCGGCGGCCTGTGCCACAGCACTTGGTATGCGCTACGACACCATCTCAATCGGGCCCGCCGTTGAAGGTTTTACACAGGCGCTTGCCGATATGTTCGCGGGTACCGAAGCAGGCGTCACGGAAGAAAACATTCAAAGCCGTGTGCGTGGCACGACATTGATGGCGATCTCTAACAAGTTTGGTTCTATGGTCGTTACGACCGGCAACAAGTCTGAGATGTCGGTTGGCTACGCGACGCTCTACGGCGACATGAACGGCGGGTTCAACCCCATCAAGGATCTCTACAAGACGGAAGTGTTCCGCGTTGCCGCCTGGCGCAATGCGAATGTTCCTGATGGCGCGCTCGGACCGTCAGGCGTTGTGATCCCCGCAAACATTCTGACCAAGCCACCAACCGCTGAGTTGCGCGAAGACCAGAAAGACGAGGACAGCTTACCACCTTACGATGTGCTGGATGACATCCTCACAGGTCTCGTCGAAGATGAGCGTCCGTTGTCTGAGATTGTCGCGCGAGGCCATGCACCGGAGTTGGTCGCCCGCATTCAGCATTTGCTCTACATCTCAGAGTACAAACGCCGCCAGGCTGCGCCGGGCATCAAAATCTCTTCGCGCAATTTCGGCCGCGACCGCCGCTATCCCATTACCAACCGCTTCCGCGAACCGGTCGATACCGCGAAAAAGCCGAAGCGCAAAGCAGAGGCACCTGAGCAAGTCGCGCCTAGCCCCGACGGCGGCGATATGGGTTGAGGCCACTTTGTGGGTGCCCGCACGTTAGCGAAATTCTCACCGGTCTTGTGCCAAGCTGCTCCTTGTTACAGCAACCCAGGATGGCCGATGGCAGCGATTAACAACAAACCTCTTAATATGTGGGACGTGCGACGCACACACGCGGGCGATGTTCTCCGTCTCGGTCAACGCCGCGTCCCGATAGCACAAATCGCCGACTTTCATCTCGAAGCTGTCGAAGAGTTCAACCGGCGAGGGTTGTTGCTGGCGGGCGCGTGTTTTGTCGGTGCCGCCGTTGTGTTCATGATACTCGTGCTCGATCTCGGATGGATGGCGCGGTTCTGGCTGGCTGTTGCAGGACTCGGTTTTTTCGGGACGGTTAGTCTCGTTGAGGCGCTTCGGCAAAAACCAATCAGCTACCATCAACTTCGCGTTAGCGTGCACGGTGGTGATGAGGTTGTCTTCACTGCACCACCGGGACCCCATCTCGACGCGCTGATGGCGGTATTGCGTGAAATCTCTCTCGCGGGGCGCACCGGTCGCTAGCGCGACCTGCCACTGCGCGGGAGTTGTTTTCTCTCACGGCTATTCGACGCGCTAAGCGCGTCGGCCTCCGAGTGGCTGCGCAATGCTCTGGGTCGCGGTGCTCACCGGCCGAGAGATAAACGTTTTCCCTGTCCCCGTTTGTCCGGAACACACAGGCGCGGATGCCGGCAACCTGCCGAGTTGATACGGCTGCGGTGGTGCCGTATCGCGAGACCGTTGTTTCCCCTTGCCCGATCTCGGTGCGTAGCAACCGGGTGCGATGATGCGAGCGACGAGCGAGTGTCTGAATCGTTCCCGGCCCCGTGCTGAGCCTGAGCGACAGCGAGGAATAGCGTGCGCGCACATATCCCTTTGCGCTATCGCTCCGCTACTTGAGCGCGTTCCCGGCCCCCTGCGCAGCCTGCCCGCAGGGCAGAACAGCGTGAGCACACAACATCTAGTGACGACGCCCGCCAAACCTGTTATCCCGCCCGCATGACAGTCAATGTACGCTTTGCGCCGAGCCCAACCGGCCGCCTCCATATCGGAAATATCCGAACCGCCATTCTGAACTGGCTTCTGGCCCGCAAGGAAGGCGGCAATTTTCTGCTGCGCTTCGACGACACCGACCGCGAGCGCTCAACGGAGGAATTTGTCGAAGCCATTCGCGAGGATCTGACGTGGCTGGGTCTCACCTGGGACCGAGAAGCTCGTCAGTCGGAACGGACTGCGCGTTATGACGAAATCGCGGAAAAGTGGAAGGCTGAGGGTCGGCTTTATGCGTGCTTTGAGACCGGCGACGAACTGGAGCGCAAGAGAAAGCGGCAGTTAGGCCGCGGCCTGCCACCTATTTATGACCGCGCCGGGTTGAAGCTTGATGATGCCAAACGTGCCGAACTCGAAGCCGAAGTCGGCAAGCCGCATTGGCGTTTCCGCCTGCCGAATACCAAGTCCGACGACAGCCTTGCGCCCGAGACGACGATCGTCACCTGGGACGACGTCGTGCGCGGCAAGCAAACGGTTGATCTCGGCTCACTGTCAGATCCTGTCCTGATCCGTGCCGATGGCTCATACCTCTACACGCTGACAAGTGTCATCGACGACAGCGAACTCGAAATTACACACGTCCTACGCGGCGCCGACCACATTACCAACACGGGTGTGCAGGTCGCGCTGTTTGAAGCGCTTGGATTGACGCCTCCGACGTTCGGCCACCACAATCTACTGGTCATGGCCGACGGCGGTGCATTGTCGAAACGCCTTGGTTCGTTGTCGATTGCGAGTTTGCGCGAAAGCGGCCTGGAGGCGCTCGCCGTTGACTGTCATGCGGCCTTGATCGGCACGTCGGACGCAATCGAACCACATTTGTCATTGGATGATCTGGCGGCCTTGTTTGCACCGTCGAAAGTGTCATCGTCACCTGCGAAGTTTGATGAAACCGAACTTGCCGGCCTCAATGCCAGGATTCTGCATATGACGCCTTACGACACCGTCGCAGATCGCCTTGAAGCGCTGGGTATTACAGGCAGCGAAGACTTTTGGTTGGCAGTTCGCGGAAACCTGGAACACTTCGACAATGCGCGCGAGTGGTGGAAAATCGTCTCAACGGCGATTACGCCGAAGATTGAAGATGCCGATTTCACCAACACCGCTGCCGAGTTGCTGCCACCTGAACCGTGGGACGACTCCATGTGGTCGACCTGGACCAAGGCCATCAAAGCCGAAACCGATGCGAAGGGCCGCGCCTTGTTTCATCCCCTACGGCTGGCACTCACAGCTCGCGACAACGGCCCCGAGCTAAAACCACTCATGGCCATCATGGGCCGTGATCGTGTGCTAGCGCGACTAAAAGGTGAGAAGGCTTAGGCTGCTTCCATAATCGCAGCCACACCCATGCCGCCAGCGGTGCAAACCGAAATTAGGCCGCGACCGCCGTTCTCATCAAGCAATTCTGCGAGATTGCCCATGATGCGCGCGCCGGTGGCAGCAAACGGGTGACCGAATGCAATCGATGATCCTTTGACGTTCATCTTGGAGCGATCGATTTCACCGAGCGGTTCATCGTGGCCAAGCTCGGTGCGGCAATATTCTGCGTCTTTCCAAGCTTTAAGAGTGCAAAGTACCTGGGCTGCAAACGCCTCATGGATTTCATAAAAATCGAAGTCCTGCAATGTCAACCCGGCGCAATCCAGCATTTTGGAAACGGCAATCGTTGGCGCCATCAACAAACCATCACCGCCGACAAAATCATTTGCCGCTGTTTGTGAGTACGTGAGGTAAGCCTTGATCGGCAGGTTGTGTTCTTTCGCCCATTCCTCTGAGCAGAGCAGAACAGCAGCAGCGCCATCGGTCAGTGGTGTTGAATTGGCGGCCGTCAAAGTGCCTTCAGGAGATCTGTCGAAAGCTGTTTTTAATGTTGAGAGCTTTTCCATGGTGGCGTCGGCACGGATGTTGTTGTCGCGGAATACGCCGGCGTACGGGACAACAAGCTTTTCCATGTAGCCGGACTCATAAGCTTCAGCAGCCTTCTTATGGCTCTCGATTGCCAGTTGGTCCTGGTCCTGGCGCGATATTTCCCATTCCTTGGCCATGAGTTCGCAGTGTTGGCCCATGGTAAGGCCAGTGCGCGGCTCGGCGACGGTCGGCGGAAGAGGCGCAAGTTCGCCAGGGGTTAGGCCGGCAAACACTTTTATTTTGTCCAGGGTCGTTTTTTTCATACCGGCGGTGACAAGCCGCTTGGAGAATTTTTTAGAGAACACGATCGGTGCATCAGATGTGGTGTCTGACCCCATCGCAATGCCGCTTTCAATCTGGCCGCTGGCAATTTTAGCGCCGATGCCCATTGCCGCTTGAAGACTGGTTCCACACGCCTGCATCATGGTCGTGCCAGGTGTTGAGCTTGCGAGCTTTGTGCCAAGGACTGCTTCGCGCGCAATATTCCAATCCTTGGAATGCGTCACGACCGCACCACCAACAACATCGTCAATGTGGCGACCGGCCAAGCCATAGCGGTCAACTAGACCGTCCAGTGCCGCCGTCATCATGTCGAGGTTGGAAAGGTCGGCGTAGAGTGTGTTGGAGCGGCAGAACGGAATTCTGGTGCCACCGATTACAGCAACGCGGCGCAGTTTGTCGGTCATAGATTACGTCTCCTTGGGGCCATGCGA
>JAJFHI010000183.1 GCA_021775715.1 Hyphomicrobiaceae bacterium
CGGAAGACACCCACCAAGGCCCAGCGATTACGACCGTTGAGGCTCCTGGCGCCGTCGTCGCAAAGGCAGGGGCAGATCACCTTGCGGCACCGGCTTAGACGCCGGCGAGCCGAACGATGACACAGTGGCCTCTAGCGCAACCGGATCGAGGCAGTTACGCTCTCGTTCCATTTGTCTAAATGAGCCCAATTATCGATGCCTGACTTGAGTTCTATTTTCGCCCTGGCCGTTGGCCTTGTCTTCTCGTTCGACGCGGAGCTTTACGCCATCATCGGGCTGTCTTTGGCCGTGTCACTGACCGCTGTCTTTCTCGGAGCCCTGTTCGGAATACCGCTTGGCGCCGCGCTCGCGTCGCTGAGTTTCCCCGGCCGCGGCGCGCTCACTGCCATCATAAACGCATTCATGGGGCTGCCGCCCGTTGTCGTCGGCCTCGTTGTTTATCTGATGCTGTCGCGTTCAGGGCCACTTGGTGTTCTTGGACTTTTGTACACACCAACGGCGATGATCATCGCGCAAACGCTTCTCGTCATGCCACTAATCGCGGCACTCTCACGTCAGACGCTCGTCGAACTCAACAGCGAATATGATGAACTGTTTCGCTCGCTGCGCCTCACAGCCTGGCAGCGGATAACGGCACTGATCTGGGACGGACGATACGGCTTGCTGACAGCGGCCCTAGCAGGCTTTGGTCGAGCAATTGCCGAAGTTGGTGCCGTCATGATCGTCGGCGGCAACATCGAACATGTTACCCGTGTCATGACAACAACGATCGCGCTGGAAACATCAAAGGGAAACCTGGCACTTGCCCTGGCGCTTGGACTTGTGCTGATTACAATCTCTATTCTCGTCAATGCAGCTTTGCTATCGCTCAATAAAACCGCGAGGCGATTGGCATATGCTTAAGCGCATGGATGACGGCACATCAAAAGAAACAACTTCCCGGAGCGGTGACAGCTTATTCCCGTTGGAGGTCTCGAACATTGGCTTGGAAACCGTTGGGCAGTCGTTGCTGCGTGATGTCAGCTTCACGTTAGCCGCCGAAACCAAAACCGTAATCATCGGTCCAAACGGCGCAGGAAAAAGCCTTCTGCTGCGCATACTGAACGGCCTCCTGCAACCGACCTCCGGCCACTTCACCTGGGCTGGGCGAACAACAGACGCAGCCGTTCGCGCCAGGCAAGCGATGGTATTTCAACGCCCGGTTCTGCTGCGCCGATCGACCGAGGCTAACATTCATTTCGTATTGAACGGGCTTTCACTAGCGGAACGAAATACAAGGACGCAAGCGCTTCTCGAACAGGCAGGCCTCACCAGTCGCGCCAAAACACCGGCCCGATTGTTATCGGGTGGCGAACAACAACGCCTTGCCATTGCGCGCGCGCTGGCAACCGACCCCGGCGTCCTATTTTTGGATGAGCCTTGCGCCAATCTTGACCCCTCTGCCACGAAAGAGATCGAAGACCTAATCAACGCCACGCATGCTTCGGGAACAAAAATTATTCTCGTGACACATGATTTAGGTCAAGCACGCCGCGTTGGCGACGATGTAGTATTTTTAAGTGCAGGCCGCTTGGTCGAACAAGCCACTGTCCAAGACTTTTTCGCGCATCCTAAGACAGCCCTTGGCCGAGCTTTTATTCGCGGCGAAATTGTCATGTAATCGTTACCAACAACAACTATAAGCAATCAGGAGCTTGAAACATTGCAAACGACACTTGCAAAAAAAGTCACGATCATGGTCGGCACGTTTGGGTTCTTGGTATCCGTTCTATTGTTGGCGCTGCAGCCTGCTTGGGCGGCAGACGGCGGTGGATTCATTATCCTGCAGTCGACAACGTCAACAGACAATTCGGGATTGCTCAAAGCGATCCTGCCAAAGTTCAGAGACAAGAGCGGCATCGAAGTCCGCGTTGTCGCTGTTGGCACAGGACAAGCCATTAAGAATTCGACAAACGGCGACGGCGATGTTCTTCTCGTGCATGCCAAAGCTTCAGAAGAAAAATTCGTTGCCGAAGGTCACGGCGTTGCCCGCACCGATGTCATGTACAATGACTTTGTGATCGTCGGACCAGACGCTGACCCGGCCAACCTCAAAGGCACGGCAGACGTCATTGCTGCATTGCAGAAGCTCGCCGCCGCTGAATCCCTATTTGCGTCCCGCGGCGACAACTCTGGCACCCACAAAGCTGAGATGCGGCTCTGGAAAGCTGCCGGGATTGACGTCGCCAAATCCAGCGGCGCCTGGTATCGCGCGACAGGGTCCGGCATGGGGGCCACACTCAACACAAGCGTCGGGCTTGGCGCATACGCTCTAACAGACCGCGCGACGTGGCTTTCTTTTAAAAACAAGGCCGGACACAAGGTTCTGGTCGAGGGCAACCCCCGTCTGTTCAACCAGTACGGCATTATCCTAGTCAATCCGGAGAAACACCCTGGCGTCAAAGCCAAGGCAGGCCAAGCGTTTATCGACTGGCTGACAGGGGCCGACGGCCAAGCCGCAATTGCCGCCTTCAAGGTTGACGGCAAGCAGCTTTTCTTTCCCAACGCGCCCAAAAACAATTAGAAAACTCGTAGACTAACCTCGTTTTACACCGGCAACGAAGAGCAACGCGGCCCAGTGCCCACTTGCCGGTTCTAGCAGGGATCTATAGTAACGGTATCAGGATTATTTCAAACCTTTGCCACGTGGGGGCCGGTGTTTCCCGCGTGATGTATCAGGCCAACACATTCGGGTAGCGACATCGCCATGGTCCCACTTCTTGCCTTCATTCACTATGTCATCCAGCTTTACGTCTATGTCATCTTCGCCTCTGTCGTGGTGAGCTGGCTGATTGCCTTTGGCGTGATCAACAACAGCAATAACTTTGTAAACTCACTGCTGAGAGGCTTAGACGCGCTAACAGAACCTGTGCTCGGTCCAATCCGGCGAGCGCTTCCCGACCTCGGTGGTATCGATGTTTCGCCAATCGTCGCCCTGCTTGGATGTTTCTTCCTGCAGTCCGTCGTGATTTCCGGTTGGCTCATTCCACTTTTTAGCTAAAGGAAAACTTTCGAAGCGGCCGTTATCGCGGTCAACATCCTGACCGGCACACCGAACAAAAAATAAGAAACGCAAACAAAAAAGGAAGAACCTTCCGGTGACAGCAAAGATCATTGACGGCAAGGCCGTTGCAGCCCAGGTGCGAGCAGATATCGCCGTCCGGGTCGCAGAAATAAAATCAAAATATGGTTTTCAGCCCGGCCTCGCCGTCGTCCTTGTTGGAGAAGATCCTGCAAGCCAGGTTTACGTTCGCAATAAGGGTAAGCAAACGGCTGAAGTCGGCATGAAGTCTATCGAGCACAAGCTGCCGGTGGAGACATCCGAGGCGGACCTGCTTGCGCTTGTCGACAAACTCAACAACGACGACACCATCAACGGCATTCTCGTGCAGTTACCTTTGCCGGATCACGTCAACGCCGAGAAAGTGCTCAACACCATCGACCCCATGAAGGACGTCGATGGCTTTCACCCGATGAACGTCGGCCGGTTGTGGATTGGTGAACGCGCGCTTGTTCCTTGCACGCCAACGGGTTCCATTATCCTCGCAAAGTCCGTCCAGGAAAATCTGTCGGGCATGGAGGCCGTGATTATTGGCCGTTCAAACATTGTCGGCAAACCAGTGGCGCAACTTCTTCTGCGGGAAAACTGCACCGTGACGCTGGCACATTCGCGGACCAAAGACCTGCCAGGTGTCGTGCGCCGCGCCGACATCGTTGTTGCTGCCGTTGGCATTCCCGAGTTTGTCAAAGGTGACTGGATCAAGCCCGGCGCCATCGTAATTGACGTCGGCATCAACCGCATACCCAAAGACGACGGAAAGTCACGCCTCGTCGGAGACGTCGCGTATGAGGAAGCCGCCAAAGTTGCCAGCGCCATCACACCGGTGCCCGGCGGCGTCGGCCCAATGACAATCGCATGCCTCCTGCGCAACACTGTTGAAGCTGCCTTGATGCAGAAGGGTTTGGTTGCCTAGGATGTGTGCTCAGTAGGGAAGCGAAAGGGCAAAGGGATATTTGTGCTCACGCTGTTCCTTCCTGCGGTCGGGCTGCGCACGGGGCCGGGATTGATTCACACCGTCGCTTGTCGCCCGCATCATCGCAAAGGGATATTTGTGCTCGCGCTGTTCCTCCCTGCGGTCGGGTTGCGCACGGCGCCAGGAACGATTCAGACGCTCGCTTGTCGCTCCCATCATCGCACCCGGGAGCCACGCGCTGAGATCCAGCAAGGGGCAAAAGCGGTCTCGCGATTGGGCACAACAGCAGCCGTCTCCACTCGGCAGATTGAGGGCCTGCTCGCAAGTCAATTCCGGACAAACGGAGCAAGGAAAACGTTTATCTCCCGGCCGGGGAGCACCGCGACCCGCTGCGTTGCAGCGCCCCGCCGGAGGCCCGAGCGACAGCGAGGATTAGCCGTGAGGCAAAACAAGTCACGCAGCTTGTCGGGCAGCTGAGGTCTCACTACGATAACTCAGCGCCTCGGCACTGTGGGCGCGCGTAACTTTGTTTTCGGCATCGAGGTCAGCAAGTGTGCGGGCAACGCGCAAGACCCGGTGGAAACCGCGGGCCGAGAGCTGCAGTTTCTCAGATGCCTGACGCAGAAGATCGACACCGTCACTATCCGGCATGGGCGTCTCTTCAAGCAACTTGCCGGAACACGCGCTGTTGGTGTGCACTCCCTTGGCACCGGCTGCTTTAAATCTTGCAGCCTGTCGTTCACGGGCGGCCGCAACGCGGGCGCGGACCTCGGCGCTGCCTTCTCTTGCTGGCGGCAGAACAAGATCCGCCGCAGACACAGCGGGCACTTCAATCTGCAAATCAATGCGATCGCGCAGCGGTCCGGAAATGCGCGCCTGGTAGTCTGCAGCACAGCGCGGGCCACGTTTGCAGGAATGGCCCGGCCCAGCGCCTCCGCAACGACACGGGTTCATGGCTGCGACCAACTGGAAGCGTGAGGGATATGTCACGCGGTGATTGGCCCGCGCGATGACGGTCTCACCAGTGTCCAGAGGTTGACGTAGAGAATCCAAAACCTGCGGTGTAAACTCAGGCAACTCGTCAAGGAACAGCACACCAAGATGGGCGAGACTGGCTTCACCCGGGCGCGGGCGCGAGCCACCGCCCACGAGGGCCGCCATACTGGCCGAATGGTGCGGATTGCGGAATGGACGCTCGCGCACCAACTGCCCACCAAGCAATTCACCGGCTAGACTGTGGACCATAGATACGCGGACTTAGGTAGCAAAAGCACTAACTAAATTATCGCTGATTTGCTGTTGTTTGGCTTCGGCCGCGCCAACATCTGCGTGCCCTTAAAGTGATTGACCAATGACAACAGATGCGGGGCGGCAAGCACATTGACATCGTCGCCGGCCCAAACAGCTTCCGGTCCGCACGCCTCAGGACAAATCAATCCCTTACCAACGGCGTTGGCACCAATTGCAGGCGGCAGCCCACCGGGCACACCGCGGATCGCACCGTCCAGCGCCGACTCGCCGATGGCTGCATAACCCTGGATGGCGTCTGGCGCGATGGCTTCCATCGCCGACATCAATGCCAATGCAATCGGCAAGTTGAAATGACTGCCTTCCTTTGGCAAATCCGCCGGGGCAAGATTGACTGTCAAATGCTTGTACGGCAGGCCAAGCCCAACTGCATGCAACGCATTGCGCACGCGCTCGCGGCTTTCAGCAACAGCCTTATCCGGCAGACCAACAATCGCGAATGCTGGCTGACCCGGCGTGATGCGGACTTGCACATCTACCGGCTTCGCCTCCACGCCGACAAAAGCCACTGTCGAAATCTGTCCGTACATTTCCCCGCCTCGAGTGGTTAATTGCGCGTCCGATTCAGGAGTTCGCTGACACTCCGATCGGTTCGCGCATATCCTCGCGAAACGTGAACCGCAGTGCATCCGACTTCGCTCACGCAATCGCACGCGGGTTGCAAGAACAATCATCCGCAGACTGTCAGTCTAGTTGCATCTCCTACAACGCGCAAGAACAAAATGTGAACATTTGTGGATGGCGCAGCTGAGGTTGAAATATTGAGATTGAGCGCCACGTCTTGCCAGCATTCTACAAAACTGCGTGATCGGCCCCTCACAAGAGCACCAGACTGTGTGCTCCGACGACCGACGCGGATATGCATCTGGCATCGATCCTTCGAATTCGAGAGAGATCCAACGCAAGGCGAACGCATGAAACTTTACTGCGCCTGGTACTGCCCCATTGCACAACGCACATGGATGGCGCTGTTGTACAATGGTGTCGACTTTGAATACGTCGAGATCGACCCTTACGAGAAGACGGACGAGTGGATCGCGTTGTCGCGCGGAAACGGTCAGGTGCCAGTGTTGGTCGACACGGCGGAAGATGGCCGGGAGATCTCTGTTCCAGATTCATTCAGAACTCTCGAATACATCGAGATGAAATACACAGATGTTGGCCCGCGGCTCTATCCACCCTCAGCTTCGGAAACAGCCGACGTGAAATATTGGCTCGATTATCAAGGCGGAAAAATCGTTCCGTACTTCTATCGCTTTCTAAAGGCGGAAAAGGACAGCGAACTTGCTGACGAAGAACGCCGGACGTTTGAACACGGCCTTGAGGCTTACACCAATAAAATGCACCGCGACGGCCCGTTCTTTTTGGGTGACCATCCCGGTGCTATCGACCTCGCCCTTGCTCCATTTATTTTGCGCACGGTCATCGTCCTCGGACACTATATGGATTACGCGTTGCCAACATTCGGGCCAGTCTGGACACGCTTTCACAAATGGTGGGACGCCATGCGCACCTTCGAGCCGCTTATCGCAACATCAACCGGAGTCAAAGATTTCTCACCGCGTGTCATCGAATTCTACGCGGACTACGCCGCAGGCGGAGGACAAACGGACGTCACGGTAGTGAGCTGAGGACCTCGGGGGTTGCACGCAACACCGCGCACCCATCCCTATACCTCTCGAACCGTCGCGGCTGCTGCCAACGCGATTACATTCGACAATCTCTTTTCCGGCGGAACCGGTTCACGCTCTTTGTTCATCTTGTCGCGATGCTGCGGCCAACGGGTCAACAGCAACTTTGTCTTGGCGTCGAGGATTGCATCTCGCTCGTCAGCCGACAACGAATTGGTTTCCATCAATCGGGCAACTTCAACGTCGATTGAATCCCGGCGGTCGTCCAACGCCTTGTTGTGTTTGAATAGGGCTTCAGGTGCGTAAACCGGTACGACCTTGCTCATACGCTCAAATACCGTCTCGGACACGACGGCATGCAGCGGCAGTTTCCGAGGCCGATACGTGTAAAGCATGCTCGACCACATGCGCAGTTGCCCCATTGGATCAGGATAAATCACCGAGACATCGTTGGCCTTCTGCTCTTCAGTCGGGACGACTTTCAGTCCATTGATGCCGTCCAAGTAAAGGCCCCAGGCCTCATTTCCCGGCGCCATGTTTGCTTCTGACGCATAACCGCTGCTGGTGTGGCGCAACAGAAAGTCCATCGTGATGTCTGAGAGCCTGTCGGTTGCCCAACCACCGCCGATGTTGGCGTGATCGCCCGAGAACCAAACCTCAACAATGCGTTCCGGCGTAATGGGATCCGGGTCCATCAGTGTCGGCTCGAAACTGTCGCGGCGTTCATCAAGCGCAAGCATGTGGTAGGCACGTTCGACGGTTTCGGGGACGGTGAGGTCCTTGAACAGGTCGAGTTTCTGAAAATCGATGCCAGCAATAGTCTTGCC
>JAJFHI010000184.1 GCA_021775715.1 Hyphomicrobiaceae bacterium
CTGCCCCGTTGGCGCCGATCAGCGTTACGATCTCACCGCGCTGGACATCAAGGTCGACGCCCTTCAGCGCAATGATGCTGCCGTAGTAGGCCGTGACGCCGCGAATTGAGAGAAAAGCCTCGGTCGTCATGAATGATCCAATTCAGATTCCGTTGCTTCGAATTCTTCGTCTTCGACACCAAGATAGGCTGCAATAACGGCTGGATCACTCTGGATGCGGTCCGGGGTGGAATCGGCGATTTTGCGGCCATACTCTAAAACGACGACGTGGTCCGAGATCTCCATCACAACGCTCATGTCGTGTTCGATTAGCAAGATCGACGTGCCGTCTTCGCGGCGGATCTGTTGCAGCAAAGCGTTGAGGTCACTGCTTTCCTTCGGGTTAAGACCAGCCGCGGGTTCATCAAGACAAAGCAGCACAGGATCGGTGCACATGGCGCGTGCGATCTCGAGGCGCCGTTGGTCGCCATAAGGTAGATCACCTGCTGGGTCATCGGCACGGTCAACCAGGTCGATGCGCTCAAGCCAGTTCTTTGCCTTTTCAACGGCGCGTTGTTCGGCCGCCACAAAACTCTTGGCACCGAGGAGACCCAGAACCGTCCAGCCGGAGGCTTTCATCAAAGTGTTGTGTTGGGCGACGACGAGATTTTCAAGAACGGTCATGCCGGTAAACAGGCGAATGTTCTGGAACGTGCGTGTGACTTTGGCCTTGGAGCTGATTTCAAAATCCGGCATGCGCTCTAGAAGATAGACACCTCCCTGCGTCGACGTCTTGTACCGCCGTCCGGTTTCCGTCAGCCGACCAAGATCTTGGTCGGTCGCATTTGCATCAGACCTGAGAACAATCCTACCACTGGTTGGTTTGTAAAATCCGGTGATGCAGTTAAAGACTGTTGTCTTGCCCGCACCATTTGGGCCGATCAAGGCTGTGATAGCACTGCGCTCAACGTCGAAACTCAAGTTATCGATCGCAACAAGCCCGCCAAAGCGCATCGTCAGATGCTCGACGGACAACAGCGGCGTTGTGGAGTAGGAAGCGTCCGCCATCAACCATGCCCCTCCTTCACGTGTGCGCCGGATATGGATTTGCGTTCATTGAGAATGATCGAGGGTTCGCGGTTTGAAATAAGGCCACGCGGACGAAGCACCATCATTGCTACCATCGCAAGGCCAAAAATCAACATGCGGTATTGCGCCGGGTCAAAGCCCGAACCGAACACCGCTTTGAGGAAGCCAAGCTCGCGCAAAATTTCGGTGCCGCCTATCATGGCGGCCGCTGCGACAGCGACCCCGACCTGGCTGCCCATGCCGCCCAGAACCACGATCGACAAGATCACAGCACTTTCCATAAAGACAAAGCTCTCCGGCGAGATGAAGCCCTGGCGGGCTGCGAAGAATGCTCCGGCAAAACCACCAAACATTGCGCCGATGGAAAACGCCGTCAGCTTTGTGGATACTGTATTTACGCCAAGCGAGCGGCAGGCAATTTCATCTTCACGCAAAGCTTCCCAGGCACGTCCAATCGGCAGGCGTCGCAGACGTATCGTGACGAAGTACGTCAAGGCCGCGAGTCCAAGAATGAGATAGAAGAAAAAGATCAGGCGATGAACCGGCGAGAATGGAATGCCCAGTGCTGCTGCAAAACCATCCGGCCCAAACTTGAATGGCAGACCGAAAAACGTCGGGCGCGGGATGCCGGAGATGCCCGCATAACCACCGGTGAGGTCAACCCAGTTGATCAAAACCAGCCGGATAATTTCGCCAAATGCCAACGTCACGATGGCGAGATAATCGCCGCGCAGACGCAGCACTGGAAAGCCGAGCAGGATCCCCCAAAGGGCGGCAAAGATGCCAGCAAGCGGCAGGCACAGCCAGAACGAAAAGCCGAAGTATGTGGCCAGCAGCGCAGACGAATAAGCTCCGACCGCATAGAAGGCAACGTAACCAAGATCCAGCAAGCCAGCGAGGCCGACGACGATATTTAGCCCCCAACCCAGCATGACGTAGATCAAGATCTGGATGCCGAAATTGTCGATCCACTTGATGGCACCAGACGGTCCGGCTATCGCGACCATCAAAAACGGATAAGCCAACAACAATGCCAGGCCGGTGTATTTGGCTATTTTTTTGTAACGCTCTGGGATCGAGATCAGGTGGCCAGAGACCCAGGTGCCTGCCTGTGCCCGCTGGTCGCTTAGGGCGAGCCATAAAAAGCGGGCGAAGAACCCGATTGCACAAAGCACGGCAACTGTCGCCCAGCGCTCGTCAAGCACAAGGCCGCCACCACTGCCAGAAACATCCTGACGGGTGCGAAACGCGACAATCGGAAAACAGAGACCGAGAATTACAAGCGCTGCAAACGCACCACTTTTTGCCGCCGCTGACAGACCACTTTTTGCGGCATTGGCGGTGACTGCGTGATCCCGTCTGCTTGTCACCGCCATCACTTAGACCTTCTCAACATCAGGTTTGCCAAGAATGCCCGACGGCATGAAGATCAACACGATGGCCAGAATGGAAAATGCGGCGACGTCTTTATAGTCGGTCGAGAAGTAAGCCGACCAAAGGGTTTCAATAAGCCCAATCAACAACCCGCCAAGGACCGCGCCAGGTAACGAGCCGATGCCTCCGAGCACAGCAGCAGTGAACGCTTTCACACCCGGCACAAAACCGTCGGAGAAGTTCACGACGCCATATTGCAGCATGTACATAACCCCGGCGACAGCAGCGAGTGCTGCACCAATGACAAAGGTCAGCGAGATTGTGCGGTCCACATCGATGCCAAGCAGCGATGCCATCTTCTGATCCTGCTCACACGCACGCTGCGCCCGGCCAAGCGAAGTTTTCGAAACCAAGTACCAGAACGCCAAAAGCAGCACCGCCGTCACAGCGATAATCAACATCTGTTTGTAGGCCAAGGTGATGGAGCCGGACCCAATAGGAATCTCGATGAACCCCTCAAACAGCGGTGGCAGTGACTTGTTGCGTGGGCCCTGGACGAGCTGCACGAAATTGACGAGGAAAATCGACATACCGATAGCCGAGATAAGCGGCGCCAAGCGGAATGACCCGCGCAACGGCCGATAGGCGACCTTCTCAATCATCCAGCTCCAAAGAGCGGTCAGCGCCATGCCGAGGATCAGCACCAAAACCAGTGCTAAGCCGATCGCCAGCGCACCGAACACCTGTGTGATCAGGAGAAACAAGATGACGGCGATGAAAATCGAGACCATGAAGACGTCTCCATGGGCGAAATTGATCATGCCGATGATGCCGTAGACCATCGTGTAGCCGATCGCGATCAAGCCGTAGATTGACCCAAGCGTGACACCGTTGATCACCTGCTGGATGAAATAGTCCAAATCGTCTCCCCCAATGGTCTCTTAAAAACTAGCGCTCGTCACAGTCCCCCTTCGGTCCCGCAACGTTTCTACCGCATTGCTAAAGTATATTGTGAGACCCATCGCAGAACGGTTCGTCATCGGTGTCCTTGCATCCGCACAGATTGGCCGGGCCCGTTGTATCGGCGACGAACCTCAGCGGTTCGAGCCCCGTGCCAGTGTGTGAGCCATCGCAGAAGGGTTGTTTTTTGGAAAGACCACAGCGGCAGAAGAAATAGGCTTTGCCCTCTTCAAGTTCGACCTGATACGGCCCTTTTTGAGCCACGACTGGGTCATCTGCCATTGTTTCGAAGTCCTCTCATTTCTCAGTTTATTTTAATCTGCAGCGGTCCAACTGCCAACTGACCGGTCAACGCCTACGCGGTTCGCCGCCTGCCAGCAAGGTGGCACACCCCCGGAAAGCCTCGAATAAAGTCTATTGCGCTGTCACAGGACTGCCAACCGGGGATGACCAAGATGCCCCCAATGTTGTGCGCGCAACCTCGTCAATGCGGCCTTGGTCGGTTATGGTTAGCGGCGATTGCGCAGACAATCGACCGAAGGCGAGGCGTTGAACAGGAGTCAAAACTCATAAGCTCTTGTTTTTATAATACTTATTTACGTTGATTGACCTAAGCGTAACGTAAGCAATATTTTGACAAATCGTCTCTAGGATCCCACGGCCTGGCAGTCTTGCCAGGAAACATATCTGGAGGAGGCATCCACATGTCCGTTGCGATCTTTATCCTGGCAGGTTTGGCTGCAGCTATGGCGCTCGCCATGAATCGCGTTTCGGTCGTGCTTTGGGCCGTTGCATTGGCAGTCTTCACCTTTCTTTGGCAAACCGGGCTCCCGTTTGGCGAATTTGGTTCACCCGTCAGCGGATTTTTCAGCCTGCTGGGCTGGTTACCGGCGATTGCCCTCGGCCTCCTCGCTGTCCCTTCCGTGCGCCGCTCATTTGTCATCGAGCCGATGTTTGCGCAAGTCAAAAAGATCCTGCCACGGGTGTCTGAAACAGAACAACAGGCGCTTGACGCGGGGACCGTTGGCTTTGACGCCGAGTTGTTTTCGGGCACGCCAGACTGGCAAGAGCTGCGCAATATTCCACCGATTGAGCTGACGGAAGAAGAACGCGCGTTTATGGCGGGACCGACCGAAGAACTCTGCGCCATGATTGACGACTGGCAGGTGCGTTTCGAGGAAAAAGAGATCCCGGAAGAAATCTGGGACTTTGTCAAAGACAACGGCTTTCTCGGCATGCTGATTTCAAAAGTTCATGGCGGCCTTGGCTTCTCAGCCCAGGCGCAATCCCTGATCCTGGGTAAGATCGCATCTCGTTCACCTGACGTCGTCACCATCGTCATGGTGCCGAACTCGCTGGGTCCAGGCGAATTGATTGAGAAATACGGTACCGACGAACAGAAAGAACATTTCCTACCGCGGCTCGCTCAAGGCAAAGAAGTACCCTGCTTTTCGCTAACAGGTCCGACATCGGGATCTGATGCCGTCAACATGCGCGACATCGGTGTTGTGACCCGCGGATCCTATAACGGCCAAGAGTGTGTCGGCATCAAGCTGTCCTGGGACAAGCGCTACATTACGCTTGGCCCCAAAGCGACACTCGTTGGTCTCGCATTTCATCTGTTTGACCCAGACAACGTCCTGGAACTCGGCAAGGACAATATCGGCATTACTGTCGCAATGATCCCGGCAAACCATCCAGGTGTGAACATTGGCCGCCGTCACCTGCCGTGTGGTGCGGCATTCCCAAACGGTCCGAACTGGGGCAACGACGTTTTCATTCCGATGGAATTTATCATCGGCGGACAGGAGCGCGTTGGTCAGGGCTGGCGTATGTTGATGGAATGTCTGGCGGCCGGTCGCGCTATCTCTCTGCCGTCATCAGCTACGGCGGGCGCCAAAATGATGCTGCGCGCAACGAGCGCCTATGCCCGCATTCGCAAGCAATTCGGCCTGCCTATTTCGCGGATGGCCGGTATCGAA
>JAJFHI010000185.1 GCA_021775715.1 Hyphomicrobiaceae bacterium
CAACGGTGGCGACAGTCCCAGAGGCTGGCGTTTATAAGAAGCCGAGTTCCGGCGCCAATGACAACAAATTCATGGCACCGGCTTTCAGACAGCTCGCACCCAAAAGTGATGTTGAGCTTTTCTATAGTCAGATAATTGTTGATACCGAAAAGGGAGAAAATGGACTTTTACCTGGACAAGACGTTTACGTTGCTTACCAAGACTGGTGTGCAGCACAGAATAAGAGTGCAATGTCCACTTCCAAATTTCATCCAGAATTCAAAGAACTGGGACTGAAACATCTTAAGGTAAAAAACAAACTCCACTACAGAAACGTCGCTATTCGTTCAGCCGAGACATCAACGGGGGATACGAAGTCGACGGTTATGAGAGCCAAAGCCGCTTAGAACTTCTAAGCACGGATCAGGGTCGCGAAAGCGGCCCTTTTCTTTTGTCTGAAGCGTACTTATAAAATTTACCACATTGAGCAGGGCGGCTTTCGGGCCGCCCTTTTTGCTATCTGGAATTTGGGCCGGGCCGCTACGTGGGACTTGCGACATGGCACAGACGCGTTATGTAGGAGATAAGAAAAGCTACAATTGGCGCGACCGGACCGTTGCTGACGGTCGCGACCCTGGGAGACGCCTGGATGACCGAGACCAATGCTGAAGCCACACAACAGAACGTGAGTGGCTCAATTCCTGTGCAGATGAAGCTTTACGCCTCGCTTGGGGTATATCTTCCAGACGGATCACACGAGAACATTGCCCTTATGAAAGTGGCGCCGGGCACGAGTATTCTTGATCTTCTCGATAGCCAGAATGTGCCCCGCGAATCCTGCCACCTCGTTTTGTTGAATGGGATTTTCCAGGCGCCGGGCACGCGGGCAACGACGGTCCTGAAGCCGGACGATGCCGTTGCGGTTTGGCCACCAGTTGCAGGGGGCTGAGATTGTGAAAATCGAAAAGCTGATGTCGTTATCGCGGCAGGAATTCCAAAACAGCATGGGTTTGTTTTTGGACGGCACGCCACCTGAGACGGACAGCGTTGCTGTCCCGTTGGATGGCGGTAGCGTGACGGTTTCCTATGTCGCCAAAGAGGGTGTCGTTCTCGGCGGCCTAATGGCGTTGCCGCGTGCGGAGGTGTCGTTGGCGTTCGACGGCGTCAATGGCACTGCTCGAGAGACTTTCATGCGCAAGTTCGATATTGCGTTTCAGCGCGGTGGTGGTTGAGGCAAGATGGTTTTTGACCGAGGTGGATCAAGGACGTGGGTCTTTTGGGTCGCCTCGGGGGTCGTTAACACGTGACGATGTAGTCGGTGTTGGCACACGCTCTTGGGCCAACAGTATATCTGTCGGGCGTCCACATTCCAGCCAACGTCCATTTTCTTAACCCACCTTCGCCTCGGCCTTACCCGAAATTTTTAGCGCGAATGCGTGTTCGAGCGCGACTTCCTTGAGGTGCTCGAAGCGGCCGGACGCGCCGCCGTGGCCGGCGCCCATGTTGGTCTTCAGCATGAGAAGGTTGTCGCCGGTGTTGATTTGGCGTAGCCGCGCAATCCACTTGGCAGGTTCCCAGTAGGTCACGCGCGGGTCTGTCAGGCCTCCGAGCGCGATAAGGTGGGGATAGGCTTGCGCCGTAATGTTGTCGTAAGGGCTGTAGGCCTGAATGGTCTTGAAGTCGTCGGCGCTCTTGATGGGGTTTCCCCACTCAGGCCATTCTGGCGGTGTCAGCGGCAGAGTTTCGTCGAGCATCGTGTTCAAGACATCGACGAAGGGCACATTGGCGATAATTCCGAGGAAGAGGTCTGGCGCCATGTTGGCCACCGCGCCCATCAGCATGCCACCGGCAGATCCGCCGCTGCCAACGATGTTGCCGCGCGAAGTGTAGCCCTCAGCGACCAGATGATCGCCGGCTGCAATGAAGTCCTTAAAGGTGTTGACCTTGCCTTCGCGCTTGCCGGTTTTGTACCAACTATAGCCTTTGTCTTTGCCGCCGCGAATGTGGGCGATGGCGTAGATGAAGCCGCGGTCGACGAGGCTGAGGCGTGTTGTGCCGAAGGACGCCGGGATCGCGATGCCGTAGGCACCGTAGCCATAAAGCAGAATAGGTGCGGTGCCGTCGATAGGAGTGTCTTTGTGATAGAGCAGCGAGACCGGGACCTGTTCGCCGTCGTGCGCGGGGGCAAGAATGCGCTTGGTGATATAGTTGTCTGGCTTGTGGCCGCTTGGAACGTCCTGGCGTTTGCGAAGCACCCGCTTGCGGGTTTCCATGTCGTAGTCATAGACTTCGGCAGGTGTGGTCATTGAAGAGTATGTAAACCGGATCGTGGTGGTGTTGAATTCGTAACCCGACGATAGTCCGAGGGAATAGGCTTCCTCATCGAAGGCGACGACGTGTTCGGCTCCATCAGACAGGCGCTGGACGACGATGCACGGCAGACCATCTTCACGTTCGAGGCGCACAAGGTGGTTTGCGTACACCACGGTGTCGAGGATCAGGCGGCCGTGTTTGTGGGACAGAACTTCCCGCCAGTTCGATTCTTGCGGGTCCGCCAATGGGGCCTCGCAGATGCGCAGATCTTCGGCATCGTTTGAGTTTGTCGTGATGATCAGGCGGTCTTCATGGTGTTCAATCTCATACTCGTGGCCTTCGCGCCGCGCAGCGATCATGCGCGACGGGTTGAGTGGCGCATCGGCATCGATGATGTGGATCTCGCTGGTCTCGTGATCGTGCACATCAAAGGCGATGACTTTTGATGACTGCGTTTTGCCAAGGCCAATGTAAAAGCCGGTGTCTTTCTCTTTGTAGATTTCGATGTCGTCGGTGACAGGCGTGCCGAGGATATGACGGCGGACCGACAATGGACGGTGGTTTTCGTCGAGGTGGACGTAAAACAACGTCTTGCTATCGTTGGCCCAGACGCAACCGCCCGAGGCTTCCGTGATTGTGTCCGGAAGGTCTTCGGCGGTTTCAGCGTTGCGAAACCGTATGGTGAAGAATTCAGAACCTTTATCGTCAACCGCATACGCCAGCAGTTTGTGGTCGGGACTGTGGGCGCCACCGCCGATCTGCCAGTAAGCTTTGCCTTCTGCCTCTTTGTTGCCGTCCAGAATGACGGTGACGCCGCCGCCGTCTCGTGGTTGGCGGCAAAGCTCGACATATTGATTGCCGGGAACGTACCGTGTAAAATAGGCAAACGCATCGTGAGGTGAAGGCACGGACTGGTCGTCTTGCTTTATGCGGCCCTTGAGCTCATCGAACAACGCCGCTTGCAGCGCGTCGGTATCGGCAAGTTGCTCGGCGGTGTAGACGTTTTCAGCCTCAAGGTAGGTGCGGATCTCGTCGTCGAGTTTGTCCGGCGCGCGCATCACCTCCTGCCAATTGTCCGCTCTAAGCCACGCGAATTCGTCATTAAGCGTGATGCCATGATGGGTGCTGGGATTTGTACGG
>JAJFHI010000186.1 GCA_021775715.1 Hyphomicrobiaceae bacterium
AGCTGAATGGCGTCGATCCGCAAGCTTGGCTGACCGATGTTCTTGCCCGGATCGCAGATCACAAGATCAACAGGATCGACGAATTGCTCCCCTGGCAGTATGTTCAGCAAAGCTGAGCGGATGCAGACGGCGGACGCTCACCAATCTGCGAGGTTGTGGCCTACAGATCCGGCGGTAAAATCAACGTGGCCTTGAATGCACCTATTTGCGTTTGGCGTGGCCAGATCGATACCAACATGGAGTGGCTTCAATCCGAGCCGGACAACACGGCCAACCTGTTGCGCGTTGGCGCCGAACTTTGAACACAACGCGGGGCACTCAATGGAAACCACCAAAGTCAAAATCACTTGCCGCATTCCACGGATGCTGGACGGCACCGTCATGTCAATTAGCGATCTTGCTCATTGCCTTCATTTGATGGAGCGCATGGCCAGCAAACGCACACGCCCGCCGGAACCAGCAGACTACTTTCGCGCATGGGCGTTCGCATGGCTTGAACGGCGTGATGACGTTCCCCCGGTTCCGCAGGATGTTGATGATGATGACATGGAGCTGGCACACGGAACGTTGCTCGTTGGTGCCACCGTGCTGATTGATGCTGGCGAAGCTGCTCAACTTGAAGACGGACGGATTGCCCTCATTGTTGAGCCGGTCGACGTGCATTGATGGCTTGCGCGCCGGAGCTTTATCTCAGCGCGCTTCCAATCCTTGATCATCCTTCAGTCGGCGTGTGAGTTCTTCGATCATCATCGTCACTTCATCGTCGCGCAAACGTCCATGATAAGACAGGAATTCTTTCACTCTTCGTCCCGACTTACGGCCGAGCAACCGCCCGTCCCGCATGACCAATCGCGAGCGAACTAGCTCAACAGCTTCGCCGTGGCAGTTAGCGCATCGCGTTTCGTAAAGCTTACCTACATCGAGGTTTTGAGCGTTGGCGGCACATGGGCCAGCAATGAATGTCGTCAGTGCAACTAGGCCACCAAGTAATGTCTTTGCTTGCAAGTCCATTGGCAGACTTCCTTTTATGCAGGAAACCATAGCTAAAAATGGCACATTACTTTGGAGCTGCACACCTACTGTTTTGGTTGGAACCGAATTATTTATGCCCTGCTCCACAAGCTCGTCGCGCTCCACCTCTGGCAGCTTTGCCAGGGCGTCCAGTTCCACGCCTCTGTCGAGGCTCGTGCCCTTGACCGCCTCAAGCGTTTCGGTGCCGAGTTCTTTGGCGCGCTTGCGGGAGCGGTTTCGCTTCGCCGTAAACCTCTAGAAATAAAGCACCTCAGACTGTCTCAAAGACGATGACGGATAGACCTAGGGGGTCTTGTCACTATCATTAGGCTTCGCTGTCTCGGCTTTAAGTTGCTTGTGAAAAGCACCAATGTAACCTTTAGCAGAGCTCGTGAAGACATCGCTTAGTTTCCAGCACTCGAAGCATAACAAGCCGCCAAGCACGACGTCTATGAACAGTAACACTGGCACCACAGTACGCACGATTATCCAATCGAGCCGATCCTTCCAATTGGGTTGTTCTATGGCCTCGACTACCAAAGAAAAAGAGTCAGTGACAAAAACGACCCCTACTGACACAGCTAGCGTAATAATTGCGAGGAGAGAGATAATATTTTTATCGTTCGTCGATGACCCGCGTCCGACACCTGAGTAAGGAAACATGCCTTTGCTGGACATTACACGCCAACGAGCATGCCAAACGGGATGCTGATCCCCGACACGAAACTTACGGACATCCTCTGGCAAGCCTTCGTGGACGACGGCCAAATAAGTACCAATGCGAAATATTCGATGATAGTTATCGACCGATCGTTTGGCCATTACTAGAAGGAAAGCAAATGAAATTCCGATGACTAAAAGCGGAACAAAGAGCGAGAAGAAGTCCACCTGAGAGCCAGGATTGCCATCCCCCACTGCCTTGAGTAGCTTCTCTGCGTTGAGTGGCTTCTCTCCGTTGAGTAGCTTCTCTGCGTTGAGTTGCTTCACTGCCTTGAGTAGCTTCTCTGAGTTGAGTAGCTTCTCTGCGCTGAGTAGCTTCTCTGCGCTGAGTAGGCTTTGCACGAAAATTAGGCTTTGCCCAGAAAGAAGAGCAAACACAGACACGATCGATGCGACGATAGTACGAGATTGATCATTAAAAATTTGAAGTATTTCGTCGCGCAGAGTTTTGTACTCGTCCTGAAAGGTGTGGCGTGTCAAAGCACTCAACTCCAACTATGTGTATAATTTGGTGACATCGTAATACGAGGTTTGAGATTGAACAATCAGCTACCGGTTGCTTTGCATCTACCCATCTATCGATTTTTCTGGGCGCGGTCGTCGCATTTTGGATGACGCTATTCGGTATCTTGGCCCATGCGACTTACCCAGGTCCCATCTCCAATTGTGCGCCAAGTCCACCGCATGGGTCGATTCTTGCTATATGTGTAGTCCCATGCAACGCATCTAAATTCGCTACACCAATTATCGTCATAGATGTCTCGGTACGTGAACTTTCCCCACGCATAGAGCTTCGATCGACCATTCTGAAGCATTTCAAGCTGTTGGTGCGTGATGGGAATTCTATTGGTTTCTCCAATTGGTACCGATGGCCCCGCGATCATTCTGGAACTCAATTGGCGCTCTTCTGCCTGACAATCAAAAACGGGCAATTTTCCATCTTCAACGATCTTCGTTTGAAGCGTCATGGAGAGGTTGTTGGCCGGCGTTTGACCACTATTCACAAGCTCAACATTAGCGCGCAAATAAATTGTGTTGTCAGGATTCTCTTCCACAGTCACGTCGCCGCCGTTAACGACCGGGTACGCCCGCAATTGTTTTCTAGCCGTGTCTCCTGCGATGTCAGCCGTTTTTTTGGTGTAGATCGCCGCTGCGGTTGCAGCGGCCAGAGTCAAACCCAAGAGAGCCAAACCGCCAATTCCAACCCACCAGAACTGAAGCTCGTCGTAGTGCGAAGTGTCCTCGGCAGCGACCGCAATCCTCTTCTGCTGACACACGTCGTACTCATCTTTAGTTTTTGGATTGTCACAGGAGGGTTGATAGTTGCTGGAACCGGTATGTTTATTTGCGGTAAGGACCATATCGCCCGAACTTTGGGATGCGTTCTGGTGGTCGGTGCCTTTGTCTTGATGACCGCTATGGCTGCCTATGTCAGCCAGTATCCCGACGAGCACAAACCCTACAACAGTCAGAATTACTCCAGTCTCATAATTTGACACCCAATTGCTCCCAGACACGCAAGCATGAATGCCGCCGTGATCGCACCCTACACGTGCTCCGTGTCGGTTATCGTGGGTAGGGTGCCTTGTTAGCTCGCAAGCTATGCGCACCAGTTCGCCCATGCAACCCAGCCGGCGTGTGCAAGTATACAATATCAGCTTCGTTGATCGCCACCGGTTGAGCTAACATTGGCGTGACCGGATCTTGGAGAAAGTTCCTATGACACGCACATGCCTTCATCCGATTATGATCACTGCATTGGTTCTCGCGGTTAGCGTTTCTCCAACCAATGCTGCCGGGGCGTCATCGCTTGAGAAATTGCGCCAGCAGTCATTGCAGCGGATTTCGAAATTCATCACGCAACCTGTGAGACAATTTTCATACCGTCGAATGCTCGCCAAATTAGACGATGATGCAGCTAATAATGGGCCAGTACGAGAGGGCGAGATTACCCTGTTGCCACTTGAGTGTTCCAGACGCTTTCCTGGCTCACCGGTCTTCAAAGTGAGAATGAGGAGTGACGACGGAAAAAAGTCTTCCATCGTCGTCGTCACTGTGCCTCTAGGATACATCACGATGCCAATGGACTGGGATTCTACTAAGCCATGGCCGAAGGGTTTTCCTGATTATGATGAAGTTGCCGAAATCAGGATTTCTATTCAACCAGAAAAGGGCCATGGTTTGGATGACCTGACGCACGGCGATGACTACACGTGGAAATACGGTGTTACAGGCGATATCACTGACAGAAATTCTGAAGACTACGGATGGCACTTTTTAATTTCTCGCGCGACAGATTATAAATCCGGAACTGACGTTGATTACGAGGGCCATCAAGAAGGCATCACTTTGCCAATCGACGATATAATCCTCGCGAAGCTGATTGACCTGTGCCTGGCGGAAAATGCTGAAAGACTGTCCACCTTGACCAGTGATCTGGAGGCATTGCTGAAATCGCAATGATCGCATCTGACCGGTGGCGGCGCTGCCGATAGAAGTTTGTGAGTCTTAGCGAGTATGAATTCAGACAAAGCGCCTCTCAGGTCAGGAACCTGCGCGCAACAGGAGAGCAACCTGATGAGGAAACTAATCGCAATTCTGATGCTGATGAGCACTGTCAGTGTCGTCGCTTCCCATCGAGGGCTGCAAGAGCGCGTCCTGGAGATTCACGATGCAAATTTCCTCAACCTCTTGGTGTCACAAGCGTGGGCGATGGATGCCGATACGTTTCGTAGGAAAGAGCTTGAAAAACTGAAAGATGTCATTGCGAATTCCCCGAATGGAATTCGACAGCTTTCCTTCAAGAGGGCCGAAATGGGTCGGGATCCAATACGAAAAGGAAAAATCACATTGCAGAGCATCGACTGCGGAGGGAATGCAAAAGATACTCCAATATACAGATTTTCATTTGAATCTGATGACGGGAAGAAATCATCGCTAGTCGCTATCTCAACCCCACAGAAGTCACTTACGACGCCGGTGGGTTGGGAATACAAGAATGGGGTCTGGCCGTCCGGCATGACGCCCGAAAACGAAATTTCAGAAGCTCAAATGATCAGAATAATAATTTCTCCCGGAAAAGGGGGAGGGCTCGACGATATGGAGCACGGTGAGTATCGAGATGAATTTGCATCTCAAGGAAGTACAGACGATCCGACGAGCAAAGGTTATGGCTGGGGTGTCACTGTGCGAAATTCAGGTACGGATCGAAACGACATTCTGAGTTACCAAGAAGATATTTCAGTACCGATGAGCGACAAGATGGTCGAACATGCGAAAGTGCTTTGTCTCGGCAAGGACTCGGATTGACAAAAATAACAGCAAAGGATCAAACGACAGACACACGAAACACGCCGATTGCAATACCGCAAACACCCAGCATAAGTTGTCTTGCTCCCCATTTCGAGGAACGGCCCCGAAGCTGGATCGGCCCTAGTTCTTGCCAATCAATACCAACTGGCACCGTGATCCAGATCCATCCCTTTTCCTCACGATATTTTACGCCAGGATAGTCGTCTCCCAGAGTTTCTAATTCTTTTTTTGGCACAGTTCATCTGTTGGCTATGACTACGAATTCATCTATGCTTAGCGGTAAGCAATGGGAGAAATTTTATGAAAACCACTTTGACCTCGCCTCTTTGGCACGCGGTATTTGGGGCGTCGATTTTCGGATTTTGCTTGTCGCTATTTGGTGTTTTTATCGGCAAACCGGTGCTCGGGCCTAATACGGCTGCAGTCAATTATACTTGCCTTATAGCTTTTGCCCTTCATTGGCTAATTGCGGTTGTGCTCGTTCGTGATCACAAAAGAAATACGAAAGATGGAGCTACTGAAAAGTTGGAATCTAATGGCTAAAGGTTCCAAAAAACTCAAGCGTCCTCGTGATGTAGTATCCAACGCTAAGCGCGTTGCAATGATATCGACTGGTGAGATTGAAGAAACTGAAGTTGATGACGGTAAGAACAAGGCTGCGCAAGAGCTTGGAAGCAAGGGTGGCAAGGCTCGAGCAGCTAAAATGACAGCTAAGCGGCGGTCGGAGATTGCCAAGAATGCTGCATTAAAGCGCTGGTCTAAGAACTAAAGTCCACTTATCGAACCATCAAATGACATCTCAAGGGTCTCGTTGTACTTCGGTCTCACCTGATCAAGCTTGGTAATGAAATCATCGTAGTCCGAGCTTAACTGCATCGCTGTCAAAACCGACGCCATATGCTCGCGCAATTTGGGGTGCCCGATGTCATCTGTGAGACGACGGTGAAAATGATGTTTACGAGCACCGTTCGGGTCCTTAGGCGTGCTCGCCTTGAGCTCGTCGACCACGCCGGGAGCTAGGCGCGCGTAAATGATGTCGTTGGTCAAATGTCCAAAATACTGAGGCCGTTTCACCGTGTCCTCTGGAAAACTGAGACCCCTCAGCCTAAAAAGTTCCTCATAATATTGGTCAGGGAAAGTCTTGACCCATGGACGAAGCTCTTTTGCAATGAACCGTTCCAAAATGTTGGCGAGAGCATCGGATGCTCGATCACGCTGGAAGCCCGTTGCTTCGTCGACAAGTGCGATTATTCCAACGTTTGCAAGACCACGCATCAAAATATCTGCGGCCGCCACCAAACGCTCATAGCGCGCTGGAACACCGGTGTTGCTGAAATGATCACGAAAGCGCAAATACACTTCAGCTACCTGAGGCAGCAAACGAGCGTCATAACCAACTCCCCGCCCACCAGTTTTGCTGTAGAAAAACACGGGTTTGGTTGACGCTCTTACCTCCAAAGAAATAAATGGTTTTAACGCTTCTGCCTGGAGGAATATCGGCAATTCGTCGGCGGTCGAAAGAACACCAGTTCCTGCCTTAGGAGAGCGTGAACGCCCTAAGGCCCTCAAGAATGTGGCTTGGGTAATCACGCGCGATCCATCGGGGAGCACCGCACAAGAAATCTCTGCATCCCCCAGCTTGAAAGATCCCTCGTAATCAGCTGTTGGTAGATCTCCCGCCCAACGCTTCTCTGCTGCGATTTTCGCGATGGCAGAACGCTGCGCTGGTGTTAGCGCGGCGGCCCGGGCTTTGCCGCCCTTTGCACTACCGGATTTTGTCATTGCACCCTCTATGCTTGCTAAATTATTCACTAAGCATATGCTTAGTTGTGAGATTCGGCAAGCATGGTGTTGAAATGCCAAATACACTCGATGCCAGAGCGCTAAAGCCAGGACGGCCTAAGACTTATAAGAAGAAATCGGATGAAATTTCAAAGTGAGACAATACCCAATTTTCTCTTGGATTTTCGCTCCATAACTGTATAATAAACTCAGGTTAAATATACAGAATATGGCAATTACACCATGAAACGTAAGGCTAAACAGGCAAAAGAATTGGCCAAGGCTGTCGCCTATTTGCGCACAAGCTCGGCGACAAACGTCGGCGCAGACAAAGACAGCGAGAAACGCCAAGGCGAAGCCATTTCAAGGTTTGCAAAACACGCGCACTTTGAAGTTGTCGATACGTTTTATGATGAGGCTGTGTCAGGTGCCGACGCCATCGAAACGCGGCCTGGCTTTATGGCGTTGCTTGATCGCATCGAAGGCAACGGCGTCAGAACGGTTATCGTTGAAGACGCATCTCGGTTTGCTCGCGAACTGATGACCCAAGAGCTTGGCATTATGCTTTTGATCAGTCGCAACGTCACCGTGTTCGCTGCCAACGGTGACAAGCTCACGGAAACCGACGATCCGATGAAAAAGGCTATGCGCCAAATCGCTGGTGTCTTTGCAGAGCTGGAAAAGTCGCGCTTGGTGGGAAAGCTGAAAGCCGCACGTGATCGCAAAAGCGAGGCGGCTGGCAAACGCATCGAAGGGCGCAAGGCTATACACCAAACGCACCCCGATGCCGTGTTGCTGGCAAAGCGTCTGCGACGGGTAAACCCGAAAACAGGTGAGCGCCGGTCATTACGCGAAATTTCCAAGGCGCTCGAAGATGCTGGATACACCAACGAGCGCGGTCAGCCGTTTGCGGCAACGTCAGTCAAGAACATGGTTGAAGGACTGCGGCCTAGTCTGAAACGCGACGAGTGATACACCATACTAAAGGAAGAAAAGTCCTCGTAAGCAATTATTAGGTTGGCAGGTTTGTGGAACTGGAAAGCGCTGGATCGACACCAGCAGGAAGACGAGACTACGTACCTATATATACGATGGGGAAGCTGAGCCGTTGGAGGAACTCGAGGTGATTTTGATCTAGCAGTCAGCGTTAGGGGGTGTCGCCTGGCGTCGAAACTTCCACAAATACCATGTGGATGTAGGCTTTTGCGCAACGTGCACGGTAAGGCGGGGCATGATAGCATTTCGACATGACACGAAAGACTGAGGTTCGGCCATCGGGCCGGCGGGGGATGAGGGGCAAAATGCAGGACACAGTGGCGACGAAAGCCGGCGCGCGGTTCCAGCCAATCTTCAATCAACTTGATAATGTACTGCGCCAGGAAGCCGGTTGCGCGTCCGAGCTCGACTACACGGAACAATCCTCATGGATGCTGTTCCTGAAGTATCTCGATGATCTAGAGCGCGAACGGGCAATGACGGCCGAGCTCAAGGGCAAGGACTACGACTTCATTTTCGATGAAGACCACCGCTGGTCGACCTGGGCGGCGCCCAAAAATGCAGACGGCTCCTTCGATCATGACCATGCGATGATCGGCGATGATCTCATTGACTACGTCAACACGAAGCTTTTCCCATACCTGCAAGGCTTCAAGCAACGAGCATCAAGCCCGGACACGATCGAATATAAGATCGGCGAGGTTTTTGCCGAGATAAAAAATAAGTTCCAAAGTGGATACAGTTTGCGTGATGCGCTGGAGCTGATTGACCAATTGCGCTTCGGCTCTCAGGACGAAAAACACGAGCTGTCGGAACTCTACGAAGCCAAGATCAAGAAGATGGGCAATGCTGGCCGCAACGGCGGTGAGTACTACACCCCTCGGCCACTCATCCGGGCAATCGTCGAAGTTGTCCAGCCGAAGATTGGTGAGCGCGTTTATGACGGAGCCGTCGGGTCAGCTGGCTTCTTGTGTGAAGCCTACGACTTCCTGCGCCAAGGCAAACTCAGTACGAGCCAGCTCAAGACACTTCAGACCAAGACGCTTTACGGTAAAGAGAAGAAGTCCCTCGCGTACGTCATCGCGATCATGAATTTGATCCTGCACGGCATCGAAGCTCCGAACATCGTGCACGCCAATACGCTCGCGGAAAACCTCGCCGACATCCAGGCGAAAGACCGCTACGACGTGGTACTCGCCAATCCACCGTTCGGGGGCAACGAACGCAAAGAAGTGCAGCAGAACTTTCCGATCCGTACAGGCGAGACGGCCTTCCTGTTCCTGCAGCATTTCATCAAGATCCTGAAGGCCGGTGGGCGCGGTGGCATCGTCATCAAGAACACGTTTCTATCGAATACCGACAACGCCTCGGTCGCTCTGCGCAAACAGCTGTTGGAAGATTGTAATCTACACACGGTGCTCGACTGTCCAGGCGGCACGTTCCAGGGCGCTGGCGTGAAGACCGTGGTGCTGTTCTTTGAGAAGGGTGCACCAACGCGGAACGTTTGGTTCTATCAACTGGATCCCGGCCGCAACCTCGGCAAGACCAATCCTCTCAATGACGCCGACCTGGCTGAGTTTATCGAGTTGCAAAAGACGTTTGCGGATTCGCCAAAGAGTTGGAGCGTGGACGTGGAGGACATCGCCCCGGCGACCTTCGATCTCTCCGTGAAGAACCCGGACGGCGGCGAGGAAATCGTGCACCGTAGCCCGCAGGAGATCATGGACGAAATCGCGGCGCTCGACGCCGAGAGCGCTGAGGTGTTGGTTAACATCAGAGCGTTGCTATGAAGCAAGGGTGGCCAGTCGTGAAGCTTGCCGATGTGTGCGAGAAAATTCAGGATGGAGCGCATCGATCGCCCCAAGTTCTGTACTCCGAGCCGGGAAACGGCAGGTTTCCCTACCTGACATCTAAGAACGTCAGAACCGGCTATCTCAAACTCGACAGCGTGCAGTATTGCGACGCGGACTTTCACAACGACATCTACCCTAGATGCGATGTCGAACTTGGCGACGTTCTGCTTACGAAGGATGGTGCAAACACGGGAAATGTCGCAATCAACACGCTGGACGAACCATTCAGCCTTCTTTCTAGCGTTTGTCTTTTGAAGCCGGATTCCGCGAAGCTGCTGTCTCGCTTCCTGTTTTACTACATCCAAAGCGAGGAAGGATTCGAGCAAATCACCGGCCAAATGACCGGTGCGGCTATCAAGCGAATCATTCTGAAGACCATCAAGACTTCTTGTATCCCGCTGGCGCCCCTTCCCGAACAGCAGCGGATCGTCGGCCTGCTCGACGAAGCGTTTGAGGGTCTTGCCACCGCCAAAGCCAATTCCGAAAAGAACCTCAAAAACGCCCGCGCCCTCTTCGAAAGCCACCTTGCGTCTGTCTTCGAAGAACGTGGAACGGGGTGGGACAGAGTGACGTTGGAGGTGCTTCTTGAGCGCGGTTGGATAGAAGGCCATTTGGACGGCAACCACGGAGGCAATTATCCGCGAAAGAACGAGTTTATAGGCGAAGGAGTGCCTTACATCTCGGCTAACTGTCTGAATGACGATAGTGTAGACATGACCCGCGCGAAGTATCTTTCGCCAGGTCGAGCAGCTCGGTTACGCAAGGGTATCGCAAAAAATAACGACGTACTCTTTGCTCATAATGCAACGGTCGGGCCGGTCGCTATCCTCTGCACTGATGAGGAGAAGGTAATTCTCGGTACTTCGCTGACCTACTATCGCTGCAATCCAAAACACATTCTGCCAGAGTATCTCTGTCACTACATGCGGTCGTTTGGATTTAAGTCTCAGTATTCGCAGGTAATGAAGCAATCCACCCGCAATCAAGTGCCTATCACAAAGCAGCGCGAGTTCTACCACGTCATCCCACCGATTAAGGAACAGAGGAATCTCGTCATGGCACTGGACAGGCTTTTTGATAATAGCCGGCACCTCACCAGAATTTACGAACAAAAACTGAGTGCTCTCGACGACCTTAAGAAGTCCCTCCTGCACCAAGCCTTTACTGGTAATCTATAGATATGAATGAAGCCGAGACTAGAGCCGAGCTGATCGACCCGACCCTCAAAGATGCGGGCTGGGGTGTTGTTGACGGAAGCCGCATACAACGCGAGTACGGCATTACACTCGGACGACTTCAAGGTGCTGGCAAGCGTGGCGAACGGGATATCGCCGACTACGTGTTGAGCTACCGAGGGCACAAGCTGGCCGTCGTCGAAGCAAAGCATCGTGACGCCGAGGATACGGAAGGCGTCGGCCAAGCAAAGAAGTACGCCGAGAAACTACAGATCCGATACACCTACTCGACCAACGGGCGCGGGCTCTATCAAATGGATATGGAGACCGGTACCGAAGGAAACGTGCTCCGCTACCCGACACCCGAGGAACTTTGGAACCTGACGTTTGCGCAAGAGAACGCGTGGCGGGATCGGTTTGGCGCAGTGCCATTTCAAGATGGCGGCGGGCTTTGGCAAACACGGTACTATCAAGACATAGCCATTGATCGGACACTCGACGCGGTTGCCAACGGACGCGATCGCATTCTGCTGACACTCGCCACCGGTACCGGCAAAACCTTCATCGCCTTTCAGATCGCCTGGAAGCTGTTTGAGAGCCGTTGGAATCTGAGCCGAGAGCCGAACCGACGACCCCGTATTCTGTTCCTGGCTGATCGAAATATCCTCGCTGACCAGGCATTCAATGCATTCTCAGCTTTTCCAGAAGACGCGCTGGTGCGCATCGATCCTGAAATCATTCGCAAGAAAGGTCGTGTGCCAAAAAACGGCAGCATCTTCTTTACGATCTTTCAGACGTTCATGACGGGGAAGGATAGCGACGGGAATCCCGCACCGAGCTTTGGCGACTATCCGGAAGACTTCTTTGACTTCATTGTCATCGATGAATGTCATCGGGGTGGTGCGCAAGATGAGAGCAACTGGCGGCGCATCCTTGATTACTTCAAGCCGGCGGTGCAGCTAGGACTGACCGCCACTCCCAAGCGTACGACCAACGCCGATACGTACCGGTACTTCGGCGAACCGGTGTACATCTACTCGTTACGCGAGGGGATCAACGACGGGTTTCTGACACCCTTCAAAGTCAAGCAGATCGCAACTACGCTTGATGACTATACGTACACGCCCGATGACGCGATCATCGATGGGGAAGTGGTACCCGGCAAGCGCTACGTTGAGAGTGAATTCAACCGAGTGATCGTGATCCCGGAACGCGAACAGTATCGTGTGAAGGTATTCTTGGAGGCCATCGATCAGAACCAGAAGACGCTAGTGTTCTGCGCCAGCCAGCCGCACGCGCTCATGGTCCGCGACTTCATCAACCAAATGACGACCAGCAAAGATCCGAACTACTGCGTGCGTGTAACGGCAGACGAAGGCGGCATCGGGGATGCCCACCTGCGTACTTTCCAGGATAACGAGAAGACAATCCCGACCATCCTCACCACATCGCAGAAGCTTTCAACCGGTGTCGATGCACGCAACGTGCGCAACATCGTACTGATGCGTCCGATCAATTCGATGATCGAGTTCAAGCAGATCATCGGACGCGGCACACGCCTCTATGACGGCAAGGACTACTTTACAATCTACGACTTCGTGAAGGCGTACTATCATTTCAGTGAACCAGGTTGGGACGGCGAACCACTGGAGCCAGAAGAAGTGATCGCGAGGCCGCCTCAGGATAACGGCGAGGAAGGAGAGCCGGCGTCCCCGAAAGAGGATGAGGACGAAGAGCCCAAACCGCGTAAGCTCAAGATCAAGCTGGCTGATGGAAAAGAGCGCACGTTGCAGCACATGGTGGCAACATCCTTCATGAGCCCTGAAGGCACACCAATGTCGGCAGCCCAATTCATCGAACGGCTGTTCGGCGATCTGCCGGCGCTTTTCAAAAATGAAGACGAGCTCCGTGCTTTGTGGAGCGAGCCTGATACCCGCAAGAAGCTGCTCGAAGGCTTGGCCGAGAAAGGTTATGGGGACGAGCAACTGTCGGAGATCCGGCACATGATTGATGCTGATAAGAGTGATCTGTACGACGTGCTCGCCTACATCGCGTTTGCGCTGTCACCGGTCACCCGCGAAGAGCGCGTTAACGCTCGCAAAGACAAGATCCTGTCGAACTACGACGAGAAGCTGCAGACGTTTTTGGATTTTGTGTTGGCCGAGTACGTCAAGGAAGGCGTCGGCGAATTGGATCAGGACAAGCTCGCGCCGCTTCTACAACTCAAATACCGAGGCGTTACAGATGCCGCTGCGCAACTGGGCGGCATAGCGAAGATCCGCGACACCTTCATCGGTTTCCAACGCTACCTCTATGAGCGCGTGAACTAACCGGCCACTAAGACAGGACTTTGCACGATGGCCAACAACGTGAAAGCAGTCATAGCTGCGCTGAATATCGCACTGAAGGAAGCGATAGAGGCGCGGGATAACGGAGAGTACCTATGGGACAATAAGAATGCCAATCGGTGGATCGATCAATTGCCAGGGGCGTGGCGGGACAGCCAACCATCACCTTCACTTCGAACGCGCTACGTGTTGACCAGCTTTCACGACAACACCATGCGCTTCCATGGCCGGTCTCGCAGTTGGCAACGTTGGTGTAGCTGGCAAGTATTCTGGGAATTTATTGTTGGGTGAGAAAAAGTTTGCAGCGCCGCTGAGTGCAGGTGGCCGGGTGCCTCAACGTCTTTGGCAGGGGGTGAACGAAGAAGAGCGAGGAAGTTTGTCGAAAAACGATTAGTGGGGGGATTGTACCCCGCTTTGCGACAGCTAACTTCCTCACTCGCCTCTCGTACCCAGCATCGTCATTGTACGTCTAGAACTATAATGCAAGCTATATGTTCTATGTATCCACAACCAATCTTACATCAGCACTTATGTGGAACAAAAATAGAACGAACGATCAAGGCAAGCGCACCATGGACCGAGGTAATTGGAACGAAGACGAAGAGCTGATCTTTGCAATCGAGATGGGGCTTATGAAAGCGCAGCAGCCGAAGCCCCACAGCAGAGCGATCGCTGACTGAGAAAGACATTCAACTCGTGACTTATCAGGGCGAACTGGAGGTGCCGGACGGCACAGAGAAATGACCGCTTTGGGTCTTGGCCGTGTGAAAACGTTTGGCTGAAATTCTCGGGTAGAAAATCATTCCGAAGGTTGTGCACGCCTCGCAAATGTAGTGGTTGTTGGGCGAGAAATTTCCCAGTTGTAAGCTGGGCTATCTTATCAACTGAGGCAACTTTCGAAGCCCCCCGCAAATCAATCTGCACGATAACTGATGCGGTTACTCGCGCGCTTACGAACCATCGCTACCCACGTGTACCCAGGCGGGTGGCTTTGGTTTCAATGACTTACGTTTCGTCTGGACAGGCTTGGTAGGTTTTGGGAGAGGCTTAGATAATAGTGGGTAGTGTGGGCTGTTACTAGCCTCAACGAGGTATGCCGAGAGATTATCTGTCTGAGGCACCTGGCCCGACGAAGGTCCTGACCGTCCCAAACATTTTTCTGTGCCGCCATAGGCTTACGCTTTGCTGGTCCGGGGCGAACCTTGCGTTGGGCCACACGAGGCTTCTTGGGGCTTTTCTGAATCGGACTAGGCCGGTTGAGCATGTCCGATAATTTACCGGCCTGAATTAATTGGATTTCCTGGTGGTCCTGTGTCCGGCAACGGTGCCCAGGCTTCTGCTGCGTGAATAATCGGCTCAGCCAGTTTCGGCTGTTAGAAGTTTACGCAATTCGACGTCGACCAAATAGACCAAGTCTGAGGTTTGCAGGCTGTCGATTTCACATTCGTTGCAAAACTGATCGAGAACATCAAAGAAGTCATCAACACCCGTCGGTCTGCGATCTCTGGCAATACAGTCGGATTTGTATGCGTCGTAGATTTCGGCAAGTTCCAGCTTTCTCCCCGGTTGCGGATGAAGTGTATCTGCACACCATTGTAGCGGACTCAATTTTGGTCTTTCATTTGATGAAACCAGCTGGGGCGTTGCCATCTGCTTCAGCTTTGCATGCTTGTTTTTAGTTCGAAACCGCATGGCTTCCTTTGAGGGCGTAGCAGGGGTTTTCGGGGTTGCTGGTTTGTCTCGTTTTCGATGGGCACCTGCGATCAACAGGCACGCAGCAAGACCATTGGCTGCTACCGACCCCAACGCCGCTGTGAGTAGATCTAAAAACCAAGGTTGCCATCCAAGACGATCGGCCAACGGTGTGCCTGATGCTGGAACCGGCATGTTCTCAAATGTTACCCGCGCGGCTTGCAGTTGCGCTTCCGCCTTTAATTTGAGCTCGGTCAACTCATTGCGGGCCGCTGTTACCTCGGCGGATGCTGCATCAACGGCAGTTTGAAGTAGCTTTCTGCAATTAACGCGACACCCGCGTAATGCGGCCTGTGTTTTTATATTCTCGTTTGCCGCGAGCTGGGCCTTTAGAGCGGCCTCAACCCGAGTTTCAGGGATAGCACGGAGCTCAATCTCCAAACGCTTTACGCGGTTTTGTTGGCGGTCGCGCGCATCGAGTGCGGCACGAACCGGCGCTTGTTTCTCTTCGCTTGCTGATATTAATCGATTGCTCGTCATGATTAGTCCGAACAGCTCACCGGACACCAATGCTACCGCAATCAAGAGCGCCAAAAACCTTCGGCGCTGTGACCAGACAGAGCCAATCGTAATTGAGCCGACGGCAACACCAGTGGCAATTGCCATAGTGATTATCGAATGTGGCGTACCGTAACCGCCCGTGTGCACAACCACGGCATGAGTTGCAGCTGCCAAAATCCCAAGACCAGCGACGATTGCAGCGATGCGCAAAATCATTACTTGCCGTCTCCCATGCTCAAGGCACCCTCAAAAGCTTTCTCAATCCACTCAGCTAACGGCACGCCAGCGGTCTTGGCTGCATCCTTCACGTGCTGCTTTAAATCTGGCCGAACACGGAAATTGAACTGCTCAGTTCGGCCAGTTGCTCTAAGAGACCGGCCATCAACTGCAGCTTTTACCTTGGCCTCCCCTCCTCTACGGCGAGCAACGTTGCTTTCCGGCGCGGTCGCGACACCACTTGAATTTTTTGCTGCGCCAAAACGCTTACGAACAAGTCATGAAATGAATTGGTTGTGCTGGGTAATACCCAGCGCGATATTCAGCCACATTCATCGTTGTCGAAAGACAATCGCATTAGTTCTGATCGAGTGAGAGTGTAAAAAACTGAGGGCTACCGCCAATCTTCGCCAAACGTGATTGGACCTGACGTCCGACGCATTGATGACTGCCTTCTTTTGGTGACGTAAAAAACACACCTACCAATCTACTGCCATTCTATCAATTCCATTGTCATCTTGCCGCCGACCATGAAACGTGACGGGGAAGGTTCACTGCGTTCAAGGCGCACGAGACCGATGTCGGGACAATACCATTCGCGTGTTGTAAGCGGCATATTGCGAAAACCGAATTCAATATCTACCCAAAGGTAAAGTTTCGACACGCCAACAACTTCGAGACATCCGGTGAATAGACCTGCCTGTGTTTCTAGCCGCACACCGGTTTTATCGATCTGATAATTCATGACAAATGACTTGTGCGAAGTGCTCACACGTTTGGGCAACTCGTTGCGCCGTTGTAGAACGTAGGAGGTCGTGTTGGCTGACCATTTTGTGCCCTTGGCGTAGGGTTGTTTGAGCACATAGCGTGGTTCGTCATCAGGGACTACTTTCAAATCGAGTGCGTGTTTACTGGCAATTCGGTAAATGCCAGACGGATCGCTTTTGAGCCAATAATTGACACCCGTATCGGTGCGCCGACGCCACGCACGTTCTCCGCTAACCTCATCCGACCCGCGGGAATTGATCGTCATTTCACTACTCGTCGGCGCCAACCCCTCATAATGTGTGGTCACCTGATATGTCCAGCTGCGACCCTTCCCAAGCGGGAACATCTTGTCACCTTCGGGTGCCCCATCGCATCCAGCAACAGCAATTGATAGCAACACCAAAACCACACGACGACTGCCATCCATATTATTTCTCCGGCAGTTGTGGGTTGGGCAAATCTTGCAATAGAACTTCCTGTTCATCTTTGCCGGGAACAAGCCACGCTAAGCCGCGCCCTTTTCCACGCAGGTTCTTTTTCTTTGGTTTCGCGGTCCCCATTTGGCTAACCCCATCCTTGCCTCGTTCAAGCGCTTTATCAATCCGTGTATGCAGCTCGCGGGTATAGGGCAACTTGTAGGCACGTGGATTCAGCACAGATTCTTGTCCGTCTTCAATCTCGCTCACCCACACGTACAATGCACCCGGGTTATTCTTAACTGGCTCCTCGACAAAGGCCGCAAGCATCACAAATCGCTCAGGTAGATTATCCGTACTAGGCAATCCCCAAATGGCATGAAGTGCCGAATAACCGATGAAGTAAAACAGGGTAACGGCGCAGATCAACATAACTTTTAACCACGCGGGCCAGTGTGACCAAAGCAATGCCGCAGCTGATACGAACAGCAGCGCGGAAAACCCCAAAATGACAGTCAGACTCATGTAACCCTCGTTAATTCGGGCCTAAAGATTTCGTTTAATTGACCAGACTCTTTGCCAATGTACTAAGTTTGGAAACGCCGCCTTCCCGATCAATCGTGAACCGCACCATCGTGACCTCATCACCCCGTCGGGCCAACTTTTTTTGCCCATAATAAACAACTTCAGCACGTGGGTTGACCTTCACCACTGTTAGCGTCGCGTCGACTGCCCCGCCGGACAATGTCGGAGTATCCTTTCCGTCGCCCTTGCTGGATTTGTAGTAGTGCGCGTTGACGATGTATTCGCCGGGGAAAATTCCGCGAATGGTCACCACTTCCTGGTTTAGCGGATTGACGACCTTGAGACCATTTACAATGACCGTATCGTTGGACAAGCCTCGATCATCGCGATCCAAATGCATCAGGCCAGCTTCGCGCGATCGAAACCATACCTTGTCGCCGCTGGGGCCCTGGACCCAGGCATCAATATCGTTCGGGTCGTTATCCGGCCAACTGAGCGTAACAATGAACTCGGCTTTGGCCGGAACATCACCAGCTTTTTTTGCCTTTGGGTTGATCGAGAGTAGCGCAATAATGAAACAGAAAACGAAGGCAATGAGCATGTTGAACAACATGTCGTAAAACGGATCGACTTCAGGTTCATGCGTACGACGCCGGGAGCGCATTTAACCTGTCCCCTCGACGCGTGTTTGCTGACTGTCAAAATGCACTCCGAGAAGCTGCGCTCGCGCAACAATGTCGTCTGCATAACGGTCCAATCGCGTAAGCTGTAAGCCCAACAGTATGTTGCCTATCAAACCGACCATCGTTGTTAGCAATGCGACGCCTAAACCCGCAGTCAGGTTCTTCAGAAGTTGTTGAGATTCCGACGGATCAAAACTCTCAATATTTCCGATCTCCAGGGCCAACATCGAAAACCCTATCACTTTTCCAAGCAAGCCAAGTTTGAGTTGGATTCCATTTACCCACCATGCAGTCGAGTGGGGGCCGTGCGTGTGCTCAAGCAATAAATCTATTGGTGCAGTTAAATCTTTTGGAGAGCTTCGAAGCAGGGTCAAATATTCTTTCACCCAGCAAGATTGCTCTGATGTTACCGCAGCGTCGACGTGCAACTTGGAAGTCGCTTCGCGCTGAAGCGACAACTCGCGGGCACGCGCACCACACCAGAATGTTCCTCCAGTGAACACCAAGATAATTATTAAGGTGATCCCTGTTGGGTCCGCAGTTAGCAATAGAGCCCAAACACCCTCCACGCCAAGCAACCAGGCGGCGAAAGCAAACAAGCCGACCAAAGTCAGCCATTCCAATAAAATTGGCTCCGGCATCTTTGGTCGGCTTGATTTTTTCTCACCCGGCGACGGTGAAACCGAACGCGAAGTTCTGGTTACCGCAGCCAGGTGGCTCATAATCATCGACATCACTGTTGAATGGTTTTTAGAAAGGCCAATATCTCTTCAAATTCCTGCTTTTCTAAAACGCCCTCCCAGGCAGGCATTCCATAGTCCAGAAGGCCTTCATTCATCGTTTTTTCAGTGGTCTCCAACCATTCGTCGCTGTATCGCGTTTTTAGTAGACGCAGATCCCGCCTTTTGAGCGGACTGGCACCATCCGCAGAATGGCAGTGCGAGCAAATATCATTGAATTTGACCCGCCCTGCTTTTGCCAATTCGTCCATCGGTTTGCCACCGGGCGCTGCTTCGGGTGCAGCTTCTGCTGCAGCGACAACAATCGCGTCTTCTGTTTTGGCAACTGCTGAGGGTACTTTTTCAGAGGCGTCCGCAACTTGCACATGAGTTGCAGCTGCTGCTTTTTTTGTTGAGCTGCTACTTGTGTTGGCAGATTTGCGAAGAGATAGAGAATCTAAGTCAACAGCCGGTCCAGATGGAAAAGCATACTTTTTTGTTAGCTTTTCGATTTCTGGCTTGAGCTCACCAAGAGCTTTA
>JAJFHI010000187.1 GCA_021775715.1 Hyphomicrobiaceae bacterium
ATGGTGGTAATTGACCCAGGCCACGGTGGTATCGATCCTGGAGCACTTGGCAACGGTAAGGTGTACGAAAAAGTAGTTGTGCTCGATGTTGCCAAACGCCTGAAGGCAGCACTTCAGGGCACTGGGCGCTATCGCGTGACGATGACGCGCAGCAAAGATGTGTTCATCTCACTGGACAAGCGTCTCGCGTTTTCGCGGGAAAAGAAAGCAGATCTGTTTATCTCACTGCATGCCGATTCACTCGCGCAGAAAAGCCTGGCTGGGTCGGTTCGCGGCGCAACAGTATACACCTTGTCGGAGCAGGCCTCCGACGAACAGGCGCGCCGGGCGGCCGAAAAGGAAAACAACTCCGACTTGCTGGCCGGGCTGCAAACTGAAGACGGTGAAGGGGGGACACAGGTACGCAATATTTTGCTGGACTTGATGAAGCGGGAAACCTCAAACTTTTCCGCGCATTTCTCGCGACTTCTGGTTGGGCAATTGCGTAAGTCCACAAAATTGCGCCGAACGCCATTGAGGTCAGCGGCGTTCAAAGTCCTGAAACAAACGCACGCGCCCTCTGTTCTGATCGAGCTGGGTTACCTCAGTAACCCAATTGATGAAGGTCTTTTGCGATCTTCCAAATGGCAACGCCAAGTTGCCCGTTCGATTACGGCGGCGGTCGACGCATATTTCCGCAAAAGGCGCTTAAGACGTTGATTTCCAAAAGTTCATTGTCAGTATTTGGCAGGGCTGCCTGCAGCTGATTTTGCGTGAAAAAAAACGCATGCGGTCTTTGTTGTCATCTTTGGGGTGCCCCATTGTTGCGCCACAACATCGCCTGTTAGCCAAAAACCAGGAAGAGGAAGAGATTTTTCGGTCACAGTCTGGCAACATCCTATTCATAATCAGCGGTGCATAGTCCGATTCGACTATCGCGCTGATCGTTCTGCTTCGACGACGTGATGCCACATTCCGTGGTAGTGTCGGGAAGTGTGATTGGTTGCGTGGTCTTGCGTGCAATCGCGGTGCCCAATTCAAGTGAGCAGGTCTCCCTGCGAGCGAACCAGATGCGAGGCTCATGAGAGCGCCCACATTACCTCCGCCACCAGCTCGCCCGGTCAAGAAACGCCGGCGCCGGAGCTGGCTGTTAAGTTTCATTGGCTTCAGTTTTACCGCCGGCGCTGTGTTGTTCCTCGTCGGCTCCGCTGTCGTTGGCGTTGTGTTATGGCGCGCGTCGAATGATTTGCCAGACTACGAGAGCTTGGCGAAGTACGAGCCGCCTGTGATGACGCGCATTCACGCCCACGATGGAGCGTTGATTGCCGAGTACGCGCGCGAACGGCGGATCTTCGTTCCGATCAATACAATTCCCAAGATCGTTATCGCTGCGTTTTTGTCAGCGGAAGACAGGCGCTTTTACGAACATGGCGGTCTCGACTTCAAAGGGATCGGCCGTGCCGTGTTCCGATTTGTGGAAGCTAAAATTCAGGGTAACAAAAGACGCACGGAAGGTGCGTCGACGATAACTCAGCAGGTTGCGAAGAACTTCCTCCTAACCAGCGACCGCACAATTGAGCGCAAAGTTAAAGAAGCAATTTTGGCGATCCGCATTGAGCGTGCCTACTCAAAAGACCGGATCCTCGAGCTTTATCTCAATGAGATTTATTTCGGCGTTGGTTCGTATGGTGTAGCCGCTGCTAGCCTCAACTACTTTGGCAAGGAGCTGAGAGATTTGACCATTGAAGAGGCGGCATATCTCGCAACGCTGCCGAAAGCACCAAACAATTACCATCCATTCCGTCACACGGAAAAGGCAACGGATCGACGCAACTGGATTCTCGGTCAGATGTACGAGAATGGCTACATCGACAAAAAAACAGCCGAAGAAGCGCGTAAAAAACCTCTGTCAGTGAATCTGCGCCGAGCCGGCGCACAATTGTTTGCAGGTGAATTCTTCGCTGAAGAAGTGCGACGCGCGCTGCTTGCCCAATACGGCGAAGACAAGCTCTATGGCGGCGGGATGTCGGTGCGGACGACACTTGACCCTAGACTTCAGCGATTGGCAAAAAAAGCGCTGACAGATGGGCTTGTGGCGTTCGACCGCCGCAAAGGTTATCGCGGGCCGGTACAACAAATCGATATCGCAGGTGACTGGGGTGTGGCGTTGGGCGCGATCAAGTCGCCCTCTGATATCAGGCCATGGCGCCTGGGCGTCGTGCTGAGTGTCGAAGACAAAAAGGCCGTCGTCGGCCTGAAGCCAACCAATGGTCAGGATGGAAAACTAAAGCCCGAGCGCGAAGCCGTTGAGCTTGGGTTCGGGCAGGTCAAATGGGCCAAGAATTCCAAGACCAAGAAGGTCCCGAAAAAAGTATCGGACGTCGTAGTGGCAGGTGACGTCATCTATGTCGCTCCGGAAGATGCTGAAAAGCTGACAGGCAACTGGAGCCTGATGCAGATCCCGGAAGTCAGTGGTGGTTTGATCTCAATGGACCCACATACCGGTCGCGTTTTGGCAATCGTCGGCGGGTTCTCGTTTGACATGAGCCAGTTTGACCGTGCCATTCAAGCCAAGCGTCAGCCCGGCTCATCGTTCAAGCCGTTCGTTTATGCCTCCGCCCTCGACAATGGTTACAAGCCGACAAGCATCGTGCTTGACGCGCCCATCGAGATTGACCAGGGACCAGGTAAGGAAGTCTGGCGGCCTGAGAACTATAAAAAGAACCGCTCGTATGGTCCGACGACTTTGCGCATCGGTGTTGAGAAATCGCGCAATCAAATGACTGTGCGGTTGGCCCAGGACATGGGCATGCCGATCATCACCGAGTATGCGCGCCGGTTCGGCATTTACGACGACCTGTTGCCTGTTCTTTCGATGTCGCTTGGTGCAGGTGAGACGACATTGCTGCGGTTGACGAGCGCCTATTGTATGCTGGCCAATGGTGGCAAGAAGATCACCCCGACTTTGATCGACCGCATTCAAGATCGGCGGGGTAAGACCGTCTGGCGCCATGACGACCGCCAGTGTGAGGCTTGCACAGCAGAAGCGTGGACTGGCCAGGAAGAGCCGGAAGTTCCCGACGATCGCAAACAGATCGTGGATCCGCACACGGCGTACCAGATTACCTCGATCCTGGAAGGTGTGATCCAGCGCGGGACAGCGACGTCTTTGAAAAAACTTGAGCGTCCTTTGGCTGGCAAGACCGGCACAACAAATAAAGAAAAAGACGCCTGGTTCGTCGGCTATTCGCCAGACTTGGTAACCGGTGTTTTTGTCGGCTACGACACGCCGCGGTCAATGGGCAAAGGGCAGACGGGCGGCAAGGTTGCTGCACCGATTTTCGGCGAGTTTATGAGAATGGCGCTGGTTGACAAGCCTGCGACACCGTTCCGCCAGCCACCCGGCATTAAACTCGTGCGCACTGATCTCAAGACGGGCCTGCGCGCGAACGGCAATACCAAGACAGCGATTGTTGAAGCTTACAAACCGTTCGAAGGACCAGACGACCCTTATTCGATGGTTGGCATGGAAATCAACGGCGACGGTGAGCCAGCACCGGCGGCACCTGCCAGTGACGTTTATCAGCCACCAGGTCAGCAACAGCGGCCCCGCCGCCCACGACGCCCGCGCGAATCCCGTCGGCGCGAATCTCCTGCGTATGGCAATGGTGGCTTCTGGTAACGAATGTTTCAGCCTGCATTTACAGAACGCAACCGGCTCACTATATCTTCCCGACATTCCAAACAGCCGAAGTGAAGATCGGGAGGCCGCGATGCGTGCTGAAGCGCAGAAAAATGTCGAATCTATTCAGGAGGCCCTGTCTCTCCTCCGGAGGCATCTTTGACTGGGATAGTGCCCAGGTGCGTCTCGCGGAATTAAATGCGCAGGCCGAAGCCCCCGATCTTTGGAATGATCCGCAATCAGCGCAGAAGGTGATGCGCCAACGCCAGCATCTCGAAAGCGCGATCAACAGCTACAGCACACTTGAGCGCGAGTTGGATGACAACATCACTCTGATTGAGATGGGAGAAGCGGAAGGCGACGCGGATACCATCGCCGAAGCCGAAACTGCACTGACGAAACTTAGCCGCGAAGCGCAACGGCGCAGTGTTGAAGCACTGTTGTCGGGGGAAGCTGATGGCATGGATGCGTTTCTAGAGGTGCACGCAGGTGCTGGCGGCACGGAAAGCCAGGACTGGACTGAGATGTTGTCGCGCATGTACATGCGCTGGGCCGAACGGCGCGGAATGAAAATCCGCACGGTTGAAGAGAGTCCAGGCGAAGAAGCCGGCATCAAATCCGTGACGTTCGAGATCAAGGGTGAAAATGCCTTTGGATGGTTGAAGACGGAAGCCGGCGTACATCGCCTCGTTCGGATTTCTCCTTTTGACTCCAACGCCAAGAGGCACACGAGTTTTGCCAGCGTGTCGGTTTATCCGGTCATCGACGACAAGATCGAGATTGAGATCAACGAAAGCGAATGCCGTATTGATACTTACCGCGCGTCGGGTGCTGGT
>JAJFHI010000188.1 GCA_021775715.1 Hyphomicrobiaceae bacterium
ATGGCAATGCGTGCCACCAGGCGAAGGTGCGAGGTCACCATTCGGTGGGCCGCGTCTGAATCTTCATGCTCGGTCCAACGCTTGGCCAGCATGAATTCTTCGTCGGGCTCCAACAATGGAAACTTGCGAATTTCGTTGAGATAACGGGACAGACCGCCCGCGTCACCGCCAATGCTCGGTAATGTTTTGCTCGCCATGCCTGTTATCCAACGGTGCCAATTTTTGGCTTATGCCCGCCGCTCCCTACCATGATCACTAAATACAGCCCCCGCTGAGGCTTGGTTTGCGGAGGTTGCTGATACCTAATTTATACGCGCAGACCACCGTCCGCTCAAACCACGTTGCCGTTAGTCCCCCGTCACATCACGTAACGGGCTTGTGATTATATGGGTACACATGAACACGGTGCCAAGGCACCGTGGGCAACAAATTTGCGGATTTGGCAGGTATTAAGGATTACATTACGAGCCGCCGCAGCGGGTTCGTGCCCGGCAGTCTAATAGGGCCGGGTGCTATTTACGTTGTCTGTTTTTGCCTCAATCTCGACACGATCTGCCCAGCTGGCGCCATCGACAGCGCGATCGATGCGATCGGCCCGTTCAGGGTGCGGCCACATGATTATGACACCGAGGATGAAAAATACGAGCAGCCCAAGGAATAAATCGCCGACGTGTCCGAACAAGCGCATTTCGCTGTTCAGAGAAAGCAACATCAACACAACAAAAAATGCGCCAAACAGCTTAAAACGTAACGTCATTATCAAGCACTCCGACCTGTATCCTGACGCCGCCATCCTGTGATAGCGGGGCAGCAGATTTGTCAGTCCGGAGGCTCATCCCGCAAGCTGTCCGCAAACGAATATATCCCAAGACCCGTTAACGTCAGTCAAAGACACTTTGAAGATTCTTATGCACTTTGTTCAGAAAGGGCACGGATCAAACGTTGCATATCCTCCGGCAGATCGCTCTCGAAAGTCATTGTTTCGCGTGTGCGCGGGTGCTCAAACCCAAGCCCATGGGCATGCAGTGCTTGGCGGTTTAGCGCGACCAACTCATCCCGGGATGATTCAGTCAAATACCGCGCACTTGTTTTAAAGCCAGAGCCATAAACATCATCGCCTAGCAGGGGATGGCCGATGTGTGCCATATGCACACGGATCTGGTGCGTCCGGCCAGTTTCAAGCTCAAGTGTCAGACGGCTGGCAACGTTCATCGGCTCCGATGACACGCCAGGTCCCCCTGTTTTAGCCACCGCTCTAACTGATAAGTCGTCGCGGGCGACACCAGTGAACGTCTCCAACACAGCATATTTTGTGGCGGCGGCCCGCCCGAGCCCGGGTCGGACGACAGCCATCTTCGTCCGGCTTAACTTACTCCGGCCAATGGGTGCCTCAACGCGCCCCTTGACCGGCGCTGGCCTCCCCCACACCACGGCCGTGTAGGCGCGTGACAGTTTTCCATCACGGCCATGGGCGGCAAATTGCTCGCTGAGTTTCAGATGCGCCAAGTCATGCTTGGCAACAACCAGTAGGCCGGACGTATTCTTGTCGAGCCGATGCACGATCCCGGGCCGGCGCACACCGCCAATACCGGATAGGCTGTCACCGCAATGCGCGATCAAGGCATTGACGAGCGTTCCTGTTGCGTGACCGGCACCAGGATGCACGACTAGTCCTGCGGGCTTGTCGATCACAATCAGGTCGTCGTCTTCATAGACGACGTCCAAGGCCATATCTTCACCTGCAGGTTCTGCGGGTTCTGGAGGGGCAACGTGGACCGAAAACGCCGCCTCACCCTTAACTTTCGTGCGCTGGTCCGTCACAACCTCGCCGTCGATTGACACGCCACCAGCGGCTATTATGGCCTGTAGTCTTGACCGGCTGATCGGCGCAAGATGGCGCGCCAGAAACCGGTCTAGCCGCTCTCCGGTTTCTTCAACCGTTGACTCAATTGATAAAACACTGTCTTCAGAACCGCTCACAACGTGCGCACCTTTTTCCAACGTCAGGCTTCATCCATGACAAAACCAGATCCTGATAGTCCCCCCCCTCCTACAAGCTTTCTGCCGCAGGCGGGAGAAGAACCTGGCGTGCGCATCCTCAAATTTGTGGTCCTTGGCCTTGGCGCCCTTTTATTCTTGGGCTTTGCCGCCCTGATTTGGCGCGTCGGCACCATGATGAACGGCTCGCAAGAGGCACGGACTGCGACACCAACAACATCGATCGCCGTTCCAGGCCGCCCGACCGGACAAAACAAAGCCGCGTCTCGTGACGCGGTCCCCGTCGCAACTTCAGGCGTCGTCGCTATTCCCAAAGGCGCCACCGTGACGGCCATGTCGCTTTCGGGTGACCGGCTGGCCATACATTACATGACAGCCGAGGGTGGCAACATTATCATTTTCGATCTTGCAACTGGCCACGAGATTCAAAGATTGAGGCTGCAGGTGCAATAAACCACGATCGATATGAGATTTACCAAAACCTTAACAAACCACGAGCAACTTTAATCAAACTGCACACCAGCCTCTAGCGAGATAACAACATTGTTTTGCTACAAACATGTATCTTGTGATCTCTACGATCTCGCTTTAAGTGCGTGTAGTCCGATGATGAATGACACACTTGTTGCTGCTCTGGTGAGACGGCGCTCCGAGATGCTCGACTGGCTGGAATCCCAGCGCCCGGACATTGATGAGGAGCAAAAACACCTCAGCAATGGTTCGCAAGAACAGGCTTATTGGCATCACGGTTATCAGGCAGCCCTGGCCGACGTCGTGGAATCGCTGATGGCTGCTGAAGGCGTCGACGTCATCCCTGGCCGCTTGAACTAAGGGCATCGCGCGCGCGATGCCGCTACTAAATGGCTGCGCTCACCAAGTCTCGACGCGACATTCAGCATTCTCAATGTACGCACTACGATACAACAGCTCGACTGAAATATTCCGCTTGCCCTGCCGTCATGCGGCGCCCATCGCAGAAAAACTGGCGCATCTTCTCCATCATCACGACATCGGGGCCAGTAACGGAAGTGCCATGGCCGCGACAGCGTGAGATACAACCGATATTTTCGAATGGTTTGCTCTCCGGCAGTGAACATTCCGACATGGACTACTTCGAAGAAGGCCCGGCGAACAAATTCCTGAGACGAGCCCACAAACCGCCGGATTTGACTTTGCCACGCGTCGTCGGCGCATCCTTCGCCAGAACCGACGCTGGTGGCGTGGCGACCGCAGCAAAAATGGCCTTGCGAATAAGACTAGTCGTGTCGATGTCAGCGCCAACAGCACCTGTGTAAATGGCATCTGCGCCAGTCTCAGAGATCGCCTCTGGAACATCTTCTGCGGCATGCAGGCCGGCGGCATAGAAATAGCCGATGACAACGGTCGGACGCTTTGATGCGGTCAACACATCTCGTAAGGACGGCGCCTCTTCCAAAAACGCAACGTCCACTTCGCCAAACACACCGCGGCCACGTAACGCCGCTGCAAACTGGCGGGTTGCGTAGGCCGACGCCGGTGTCCCGCTTGTTGAACCGTGCCCAACCACAACAAGCCGGGCCAACGCTGGCGACAAATTCGCCTTTCGCGCAACACCAACTGCGCGCCCCAACATGATCGCCGGCAATTCAGGATCACTGCCAAGAGGGGTCAGAACCTCACTGATATCATCGCACCCGGCCGCACGAATTTCGTCTGGAAGTTTGGTGTCGACAAAATAACCCGGCGCCATGAAGAGCGGGTAGACCAGAATGCGTTTCGCGCCTGACGATCTGGCTTGTGCCAATGCATCGCTCAACGTCGGCGTCCCATTCAATACACCACCAACGACAGTTCGAATGAACCCATCGCTAGCCAATGCACCGACATGAGCTGCAAGCGACGCATTTTGCATGGTCCCGCCGCGCTCCCCATGAGCGCCAAGCACAATCGCGGTTTGATCTGCCGGCACCAACGAGCCAAAGGGTTTGTTGGGTGATAGAGATTTCGATGCATGGTCGGACATTTTGGAGCACCCGTTTTTTGGTTGACTGATTGTCAGTGACCTATGTCACATCACGCGTCGGTCAGCATCTGTGTCAGGACAACCCGTGCGACACCCATTTTTAGCAACACACCTCGACGGCGCGAAAAGATTAGACCATAGTTGAAACTCGAACACTTACCCAAAAGTCCACTGACAACTATCTAAGATGAAGAGGCACAGGTTGGTACCATGGATGTCGACGCTTTGTTGCTCGCTAGAATCCAGTTCGCATTTACAATCGCATTCCACATTATTTTTCCAAGCTTTACAATCGGACTAGCAGCATTCATCGCCACACTGCTCGTACGCTGGCGTTTGACAGGCCGGGAACATCTGCATCGCCTGGCACGCTTCTGGACCAAGATATTCGCGGTATCGTTTGCTATGGGCGTCGTCTCCGGCATCGTGCTGTCCTATCAATTCGGCACCAACTGGAGCGGATTTTCGGCGGCCGCCGGCAACATTATTGGGCCGTTAGTTGGCTACGAAGTTCTTACCGCATTCTTCCTTGAGGCGACGTTCCTCGGCATCATGCTGTTTGGCTGGCAACGCGTGTCACCGAACCTTCACATTCTGGCAGCCATTCTTGTCGCCATCGGCACGTCGCTCTCCGCCTTCTGGATTCTGTCAGCCAACAGCTGGATGCACACACCCACGGGCCACGAAGTCCGTGATGGCATCGCCTATCCGCTCGACTGGTGGAAAATCATCTTCAATCCAAGCTTCCCCTATCGTTTCGCGCACATGTTCACCGCGACGTACCTAACGACGTCTTTAGTCGTCTTGGCGGTCGGCGCGCGCTACCTGGTCGGCAATCGATTTCGCGAGGAAGCAAAGACGATGGTGCGCATGGGCCTTGGCATGGTCATCATCCTGGCACCGCTGCAAGCCGTTATCGGAGATGCACACGGCCTAAACACGCTAGAGTATCAGCCGGCAAAAATCGCGGCCATGGAAGCGCATTGGGATGGTTCCAAGCCTGGTGCGCTCGTGTTATTTGCTCTTCCTAACGAAAAAGAAGAACGCAACGACTATGAGATTTCCATTCCTGGGATGGCGAGCTTTATCTTGAAGCACGACACCACGGCCCTGTTTCCTGGACTCAAGGATTTTAAACCAGACGACCGCCCACCCGTTACGCCCGTCTTTTTTGCATTCCGCATCATGGTTGGACTTGGCTTGTTGATGATCGCCATCGGCTTCGTTGGTGGCTACCTCTGGTTACGTAATCGCATTTTCGACGCTCGTTGGTTCCTCACCGGTGCACAATACGCCTGGCCGCTTGGCTTTATCGCCATCCTTGCCGGATGGTGGGTGACGGAAACCGGACGCCAGCCGTGGGTCGTGTTCGGCATCCTCCGCACTGCCGACGCAGCATCCCCGGTCACGTTCGGTGCTGTGCTGACAAGCCTCATTCTGTTCGTCATCATTTACACCAGCGTGTTCTCGATGGGCATCTACTATATCAACCGCCTGATCGAGAAGGGCCCTTCGGGTGCAGCCGCCGAACCACCACCGACGTTTGATGCCGGCAACCCGCTCGTACCATCACGACCGCTTTCTGCAGCCGAGCCCGCAACACGCGAAGCTTTGGGCAAAGATCTGAAACCAGGAGCACAGTAATGACGGAGCTTCTCCCTGGCGACATTACAGAAACCGCTGTTTGGATGCCCCTTGTCTGGGCTGCCATTCTTGCCACCGCCGTTGCGCTATACGTTGTGCTCGACGGCTTCGACCTGGGCCTTGGCATCCTATTTCCCATCACGCCCGCCGAAGAAGACCGCGACGTGATGATGAACACT
>JAJFHI010000189.1 GCA_021775715.1 Hyphomicrobiaceae bacterium
CCGAGAATGTCGCGCAGCGCCAGGCGCTGGTTTACAGTGGCGTTGACAGCCATGGACCTAGCCGCGTACCACGGCGATCGACATCCCTTAAATGCATAACCCACCTAAAAAATTCATGCTTGAGAAGACTTATCAGCCTGCCAGCATCGAGCCGCGTATCCACGAGAAGTGGGAGGCGGCTGAGGCCTTTAAATGTGGCCAGACGGATGGTGATCCGTATTGCATCGTGATTCCGCCGCCGAACGTCACGGGGTCGCTGCATATGGGGCATGCGCTGAACAATACATTGCAGGATATACTGTGCCGCTTTGAGCGCATGCGTGGCCGCGACGTGTTGTGGCAACCGGGTATGGATCACGCGGGCATCGCGACACAGATGGTGGTTGAGCGCCAGATGACCGAACGCCAGGAGCCGGGTCGGCGCACGATCGGCCGCGAAAAGTTTCTTGAAAAAGTCTGGACGTGGAAAGAGGAATCTGGTGGCCAGATCGGCAATCAGCTGCGTCGCCTCGGCGCATCGTGTGACTGGTCGCGCGAACGTTTCACCATGGACGAAGGTTTGTCGAAGGCCGTTGCGAAGGTATTCGTCGAGCTGCATCGTGCCGGACTCATCTACAAGGACAAACGCCTCGTCAACTGGGACCCGAAATTCCAAACGGCTATCTCAGACTTGGAAGTTGTCCAGGTCGAGAGCAAGGGCAAGCTTTGGCATTTCAAATACCCGCTGAAAGATGACCCCGATCAGTTTATCATTGTTGCGACAACCCGGCCTGAGACGATGCTCGGTGACACTGCCGTTGCGGTGCACCCGGATGACGAGCGCTACACTGAGCTTGTGGGCAAGAAAGCGGTTCTGCCGTTGGTCGGGCGCGAGATTGTTATCGTGGCGGATGAGTACTCTGATCCTGAGAAGGGGTCGGGTGCTGTAAAGATCACACCGGCACATGATTTCAACGACTTCGAAGTCGGCAAACGCCATAACCTTGAGCAGATCAGCATTCTTGATGCCGAAGCGCGCATCAACGACGAAGCGCCTAAAGCCTACCGCGGACTAGATCGATTCAAGGCGCGTGAGAAAGTTATCGCCGACATGGAGGAATTGGGTCTGCTCGACAAGATCGAGGAGATCTCCAACTCGGTTCCACACGGCGACCGTTCGGGTGTTGCTATCGAGCCGATGCTGACCGACCAATGGTACGTGGATGCTAAGACGTTGGCGCAGCCGGCTATCAAGGCGGTCGAAGATGGTGACACGACGTTTGTGCCCAAAAACTGGGAGAAGACGTACTTCGAATGGATGCGTAACATCGAGCCATGGTGCATATCGCGCCAGCTTTGGTGGGGGCATCAGATCCCGGCCTGGTATGGACCAGATGGCGAAGTGTTCGTTGCCCATGATGGCGAAGAAGCTGCCGCCTCAGCATTAGCGCATTACGTCACAAACGGTGTTCTGACGAAGGACGAAGCCGAGAAGATGATCGCTGATCGCACGCATCTGTCGTATCTCAAGCGCGATGAAGATGTGCTCGACACCTGGTTTTCGTCAGGCCTGTGGGCGTTCTCGACACTTGGCTGGCCGGAAGACACAAAAGAAGTCGAGCGTTACTACCCAACAAGTGTGTTGGTAACAGGCTTTGACATCATCTTCTTCTGGGTTGCCCGCATGATGATGATGTCGCTTTATTTCAAAAAAGAAGTGCCGTTCAAAGACGTCTACATTCATGCTCTGGTGCGCGACGCCAAGGGTCAGAAGATGTCCAAGTCGAAGGGCAACGTCATTGATCCGCTCGAACTGATCGACCAATACGGCGCTGATCCACTGCGCTTTACGCTGGCTGCTATGGCCGCGCAAGGTCGCGACATCAAGTTGGCAACCGGCCGAGTGGAGGGCTATCGCAACTTCGCAACCAAGCTGTGGAACGCGGCGCGATTTGCGGAAATGAACGAGTGCGTCCGCGATCCCGACTTTGATCCGGCGAACGTTCAGAATATGGTCAACCAGTGGATTGTCGGCGAGGTCGAGCGCACCGCTGCCGGTGTCACGACGGCGCTTGAGGCTTACAAATTCAATGAGGCGGCCAGCACGACCTATGAATTTGTCTGGGGCGTGTTCTGCGACTGGTATCTGGAGCTTTCCAAGCCAACTCTGATGGGCGACGACGAAGTTGCAAAAGCTGAGACACGGGCAACAATCGCCTGGGTCCTCGACCAGATTCTGAAGATCCTGCACCCGTTCATGCCGTTCATCACGGAAGAGCTGTGGGCGCAGATGGTGGCGCATGGCGTCAAGCGCAAGAATCTTTTGACCCTCAGTAAATGGCCTGACGTCAAAGGGTTGATCAAGCCGGAAGCCACCGAAGAGATAGGTTGGATTGTACGCCTCGTTAGCGAAATCCGGTCTGTGCGGTCTGAGATGAACATTCCGGGCGGCGCGCAGATCCCGCTGGTTGTGATCGGCGACAATGCGGGCATTCGCGCACGTGTTGAGCGCAACGAAGGCACGATCAAGCGCATGGCGCGTCTGGATGATATTTCGTTTTCGAAAATCGCACCCAAGGGCGCGGCGCTGATCGTTGTCGGCGAGACGACGTTTGCGGCTCCCCTCGAAGGTGTCATCGACATGGATGCCGAGCGCCAGCGTCTCGCGAAAGAGATTGCGGCGGCGACAAGCGATCTCGGGAAGATGGACGCCAAGCTTGCCAACCCGAAATTTGTCGAGCGCGCAAAGCCAGAAGCGGTCGAGGAAACACGCGAACGTAAAGCCGAGTTGGAAGGTCTGATTGGCCGGCTTAATGCAGCGGTCGCTTGGATTTCAGAGTAGAAGTTAGAAATCTTCTATCGCAGCCACTTAACGGCTTTAGTTGCGATTTGCTGCGATAGGTTTGTCTGGCGGACGCGAATTTCTGTCAGCATCCATTTGAAACGGCGCAGTTCCAGCACACCGCAATACATGCGCCCGGGCTCGTACTTATCGACCATGTCCATTTCAAACTTGGTCCATGAGATAAACTCGGCACGTCGCACGCGTCTCCAAACGGCCTGTATTTTTTCGAAAAGTGGCAGGCCCTCTTCTGGGTCCTTCGTGCCGCGTATGGTTTTGCGGTAGGTGCGGCCGTAGTCAAATACGGTGGCGAAGCCTTGCGGTGTTGCGTAGCGATCGACCATGCGGTTGACAACACCACGGCTGAATGAAGTTTTGATGCGTTTCCAGGTCCGCGCCAGTAAGCCGCCGCCGCGTTTTGTTGCGGTTACCGGCACACCGGCGCTGTTTGCGAGTTTCGTATCGGCGATAGCGAGTGTTGCAAGGGATTCTTTAAGGGTGACCTTAACGGTTGGCCAATGGATTGAACTTGCAAGGACGTGTGCTTTGCCAGTCTTGGCAGCATCTCGGATTGACCAGGCTGTATAAAAGGGTGCGGCCACGTAGCCAAACGCAGCAAAAATCAGCAGCAGTACAGTAAGAAGCTTTCCCCGCATTCCTGTCTCCGGCTAGATGAATAATAAACAGCCACCCTATTCACGCAGTGTTCATTTGCGCAGCCAAATTCGGCACTGTCCGGGCCAACTTGTGGCCAAGATTGCCGTAATTGCTAACGCTGCGTTGATACAACTTCAACGTAGCGCGCGTAAGGTCTTCAAGGTTGATCGCAGCCGTGTGTTTTTTGACATGTGCCACGGAGCGTTTGACGCGCGATCCGTATAGCCGTTCAGGCTCACTCGGCCCACTCGGAAACTTCGCTACAGATTTTCCTTAAAGCTTTCCAGTCGTCATCTGACATAGTTGCGGACGGGCGCTTGTTAGATGTGCTGGCTTCTTGCTCGATTGCCTTGATACGCGCTTTCGTTGTCGGATGCGTGCTTAGGAACGAGACGACGTCGTCGGCTTCCGACTGTGTTTCGTCCGATGCGTTCCCCTTGTCTTTATCCCGTGCGGCAATCGCTGATCGGTGTTGCATCCTGCGAAAAAAACTGGCGAGGCCTTTTCGGGAAATATTTGCCGTGTCGAGAATCTTGACCGCGTGGGCATCTGCTTCAAGTTCGGCATCGCGCGAGTAGCTCAATTGCGCGAGTACCGTTCCGAAGTTGACCAAGGTCGAAGAATTGCCCGCCAGCAAGAGCTGGACCGCGGTCGCAATACCAACGGAGCGGATAATCCCGGTTTCGGGATGGCGTGAAATGCCATGCCCCATTTCATGAGCCAGAACACCTGCCACTTCAGATGCGGTTACTGCATTGTCGATGATGCCGCGGGCAATGATGATGTTTTCGCCAGGAGCTGCAAAGGCATTGTCGATTGGCCAATTTACAACGGTAACGTCATAGGATGCCCCGGATCCGATGGAGTCTTCCAGACGCTTGGTCAATCGATCAAGTGCTGCCACGCCGTCTGGTGCGGTACACTCCCTATGGTTGTCAGCAATTGAAGTAATGACACCGCGCCCCATTGCATCGCGAACATCATCAGGCAGAGCTGAGGCGATGCCGCCGGCAATTGAAATGCCCAACAAATAGATCAGTGCGATAACCGACACGATGCCAGCAGCGGTCAGTAGTATCGGTTGGAGCTGCCGCCAGCGCTGGGCGCCGGATTTGAGGTGTGGCGCGCGCTCGCTCAAAACATGGCAGAATTCGCGCGATGGGACGAACAGCGTTGCGTCGTCAATCAAAGCGTTCGTCAATGACACATCGGTGTCGCTGGTATGAAGAGGCGTTGCAGCTTTCAGGTCAACGTAGGCCCAGACGAACGGAACCATGCCGTGACCGGACGCAGGCGACGTGTCGCTGGCCGAAACTGTAATCTTGATGCCCTTCAACGCGAAGCGAATATCTACGGCTTGTGTCTGGGCCGAGTATCCATCGCTGTAGCGGCCCGCGAAGCGCTCGAAAGAGTTTGATTTAGAAGACATCAATGTCCAGTGCTTGAGCTAATCCTTCCCCGTACTTGATATCCTGTTTCGACGCCTGAGCGATTGCGTTGAGGTTCACATTTCCGTCCAGGCCGAGGTTGTTGACGAAGTACAGCGTACGCCTACACAGCACCACAGGTGAAAGGATGCCCAGCGAAAAGATCGTGATTAGGAAATTTGACACCGCAAGCCAGACGAGGCCCGGGCCTGTCGCAGTGCCTTTGAAACGGGCGTTATCTAGTTTCGTAGCAGAGGCGAAATAGTTAAACGCGCGAGCGCGATACCAAGCCGACAGAATTTTGTACAAAAGATAGGCCAGCAGCAGCGTGAAGATAATTGCGAAGCCCAGAACAATTTTCATGTTCTTGGAAGCTTCGGTTTCAAGTCTCGGGTTGATATTAACGTTCACAATTGCCGTAGAAGCGCCGGTGATCAACATGGCGACGCAGATCAGCAAAAACATGGTGATCCAGAATATGGCAAATGGTCTGTAAAGCGGGCGCGCGTTTCCAGTAAATTGTAAGGACTGACTGCCAAACCGAGTATCGTTCGTCATGATTTTTCGCAACTTTGTCGACCGCCAAGGCACTGCCCAGCCAAGCGACAATGGAAGAAGAAGCAACGTCCAAAAGGACGTCCACCCATAGCTCCAAGCGCTGCCGTCGAGGCGGCCGCGAATGCCGCGCCACGTCGTGCGGGCAAGGATGTAACGTTGCGAACTGTATATAGCGACACCGTACAAATAGAGAAATACGCCATAAAGTCCGAACTGCACGGCGACGACAATGGTTGACTTGGGATTGCCTATATAAAGAAGCAGCCCTGTCACCATCAAGGTCGTTGGCAAGATGAGGAGTCCAAAGACAATCAGAAAGCCGAGAAATAATTCTTTGCCGGTCCCGGTGTAAGTCAGCGGTTCCTCGTTCAGGCGAACGGAGGCCCAGATACGTTTGCGCTCTTCCGTCCGGGCCCAGAATGTGTAGATGCCGAGCGTGATGATCTTCAGGACAAAGTTGATGAACGAGAGGTCGACGATGCTTCTAGGGAATGACGAAGTGATGCTGACGCGGTCTCCTGGGCTGGTCGATTTGTCCGGCACAATTGGTGCCGCACTCGCCGTCGTCATGCTGCTCGTCATTCGGTGTTTCCGCCCGTTTGTTTGGTTGACGTATCCTGGCCGTCTAACTTGTGTCTGGTAACGCCCTGTAATGGTCGCCGTTCAGCCCAAACTGAGCCGCGTCGTTGTCGAATTCCGACTTTACATCCGAAGCCGTCAAAAGACGTTGCGGTGAATCAATTGATCGACGCCGAGTGAGATGGGCCAATCACATTGCTCCGGATAGGACAAATTCAACACATTCAGCATTCCTCCAAAACCGAGATTTGCTGGGATCGCTGCCGATAAGGGTTAACTGTGTTCTAGCAGCAACGCTTTTTCACCAGAGGTGCCCTGTTTGGGCCACAAAAGGGATCGACAATTATTCTGGGTTTTGGATCAAACTATCTGTCGGTTGCACCAATTCGGGTACGAGTTGGGTGCAAATTGTCATCAGCTTCGCTAAGAGGTCTTGCTGCCACACAAACTGTGGCGGCCGCCGTTGTTGCAAAATGGTGTGTTACTCCGCACGACGGCGCATGATCGACTTTTCAGGCTGAAGGGATTTAATGACGATGGACGCAAAGACGTTCGACAAATCGAAACTGCCAAGCCGTCACGTGACGGAAGGTCCGACGCGCGCGCCGCATCGCTCGTATTATTACGCGATGGGTCTCAAAGAAGAGCAGATCCACCGCCCGTTTGTCGGCGTCGTAAGCTGTTGGAACGAAGCCGCACCTTGCAACATTTCGCTGATGCGTCAGGCGCAGTCGGTGAAGGCTGGTGTCAACGACGCCGGCGGCACACCGCGCGAATTCTGCACGATCACGGTGACCGACGGCATTGCCATGGGACACCAGGGCATGAAGTC
>JAJFHI010000190.1 GCA_021775715.1 Hyphomicrobiaceae bacterium
TGTATGAAACGTCTTAGTTTACTTGTGGTCTGCAATGCACTGTTGTTTGGATCTGTGGGGCTGATTCAGAACTACTTCTACGCAACGCCGTCTGATATCGCGTTCGCCAACGGCGAATCGAATTCACGTGTTGCAGACGACGCAGAAGCCGTTCTCAATGCTTATGTGTCGTCGCACAAATCGCTCGCGCGCCACACGAAGATGCGGCTGGCAGCGGCAGGTGATTTGGAGGTTCCAACACCAGCTGCCAAAGCAAAGAGCGGCCAGAGCGACGATCTACTTGTTCCCATTGGGAAAGAAAAGAAACCCGGCGTAAAAAAAGAGGGGCGCCCAAGTGAGGGCGAGCTTGACGGTGATACCGACGGGGCTGAGGCACAGGCCCCGCCGGCTGCCGACGACGATCACCTGAAGCTCTTTGTTGAAAACCGTTTTCCGTCTGCAGCCACGTGTGGGACGTGTCACCCGAAGCATTACAAAGAGTGGTCTGTATCGCAGCACGCCTATGCCCAGTTGAGCCCGGTTTATCTTTCGCTAAACAACCGCATCAATCAGTTGAGCAATGGTTCCAACGGTGATTTTTGTTTGAGGTGTCATAGCCCTGTGGGCGCCAACCTTGGCGAAAGTCCGTTCATGTCGAACCTCGATCGTCATCCGACATCGCGCGAGGGTATCACCTGTGTTGTCTGTCATCGTGTCAACAAGGCTTACAACAAAGCAAGCGGACGGTTGGCACTTGTTGAAGGCGGCCTGACAGATCCCGTGTTCGGTCCAAAGGGTAACAAGGGCGTTAAAGAGGTTTTGGAAAAGCCTGAAAAGTTCCGAGTGGTCACGAAGCCCAAGGAGCCAGGCCGTAAAATCCACGCAGAAGCGAAACTGTTCGATTCTATTAAGACGCCGGTTTTCTGTGGCACGTGCCATGACGTGACACTGTTCAATGGGTTCCGTCTCGAAGAAGCCTATAGCGAGTATCGTCTTTCACCGGCGGCCGCCAAAGGCATCACCTGTCAGGACTGCCATATGGGAAAAGAGCAGGGCGTGCCATCGGGCTACGACAAAGGACCTGCGGCGGTTGTTGGTGAGGTTCCGACAGAGTCGCGCAAACTCACCAGTCACTTGTTCTCAGGGCCAGACTTCTCTGTTGTCCACCCGGGTATCTTCCCGCACAACGAGAAGGCTGCCGCATTTAAGACGATGCGCGAGTGGCTGCAGTTCAAGCACAAGGCCGGATGGGGCACAGATAAGTTCGAAGACAACATTCCCAAAGGCTACAAATTTCCCAAAGCCTGGGAGTCTGTTGACGATCGCTATGATGCGCGCGAGATCCTCAACAAGCAGTTCAAGCTTCTAGATTTTGCCCGTATCAAGAGGCTGGAGGTCCTGCGCAACGGCTTTAAACTTGGTCGGATTATAATTGACCAGGCCGATCCCAGCGGCCTCGCGTTTCGCGTTCAGGTGCGCAATGGAACAGACGGCCACAACGTGCCGACCGGGTTCACCGGCGAACGCTTGGTGTGGCTGCAGGTTACGGTGAAAGATCGCGACGGCAATATGGTCTTCCGCTCCGGTGACCGCGATCCCAATGGCGATCTGCGCGACGGCCATTCCTCTTTTGTGCACGCGGGAAAGTTGAAACGCGACAGCCAGTTGTTCTCGCTGCAGTCGATCTTCGTGACTCAAAACGGTCGTGGCGGTGAAATCGAGCATGTCATTCCGATACCATTTCCCACGTTTGCGCTGCCTCGCGTTTTGCCATCGACTTCATCATTGGTGTTCACGGGTGAGCCGGCAACGGAACGTAACCACAAGAAGAGCATCGAGCCGCTTGGCGAGCGATGGGCATCCTACAATGTCAGTGCCAACGCTATGACCGGCCAGGGTCCATACACTGCCGAGGTCAAACTTCTTGCACAACCGGTGCCCGTCAACCTGATCATTGCCTCGCAAAAGGTAGGCTTCGATTTCGGCATGACCCCAAAACAACTGGGCCAGGCACTGATTCAAGGGACGCAGACCCTTTGGGAAAGAAAAGTGAAGTTGGAAGCCGGGCTCCTTGGTGGCGAGGGGGGCGAGGTTTTGCCATGGCAGAAGGGGGCCGCTGTCTATGAATAATGGGGGCGGATTGATGGCGCTCGTGGACACACTTGTCCGGCGGGGCCGGTTTGTTATTGGCGCGGTATCACTTAGTGCGATGGCGATGGCGATGACGTTCGATGTCGCGGCGGCACAGAAGGTTGGTGATACGTATTACGCCGGACCGGAGCAGGCGGGCGAACCAAGCGACGAAGAGCGGAGTTGGGGTGACTGGATGGGTTCGATGTGGCCGCTCGGCGATCGGGTCGAGGTGGAAAAATTGGACGACGAGTATGTTCCGTTTCAAACCGAAGTGGGACAAACCAAAACCGTCAGTGAGGTCTTGAAGTCGCCGGCCATCGAGCCAAGGGACGCACGCAAAGCACCGCGCGTTGACGACGATATCAAGCGACTTCCCTCCCGTCCGAATCTGTTGCTGGAATTGGGTGACGGTTTCCTCGGTACGGGCAAGCTCGACCAAGGCTTTGAGATTCCGATGACGGGTGCCGTATGGCAGCCGAGATTGTGGGCGTATGTGATCAACCGAACAGCACTACAAACGTTTGACGACGGTCGTTCGGGTCGTGAGCGGGAATCCGAAATCGCCAACCGGACGGATGTGTTCTTCAACTTGCAACTAACGGGCACTGAGAAAATTCTGCTCGGGCTCAGAACAACAGACAACAACCGGCCGGACCGATTTACGCGTTATACCTTTGAAGGCCGCGACGAAGGCTTCAATAACGAGCTTGACGTCAATGTCGAGACGCTGTTCTTCGAAGGCGATCTAGGCAGCTTGTTTCCAAATCTCGACCCGGCCGGAATCAAGCCGATCGACTATGGCTTTACTATCGGGCGTCAGCCGCTTGTCTTTCAGGAAGGTATCCTGATCAACGACACGGTCGATGCGGTTGGTTTTGTTCGCAACAACATCCCATTCCCGGGCACATCGAATTTACGCGTGTCCGGAATGTGGGGCTGGAACCGTCTTGACCGCAACGATCAAGACGACCCATTGGCTCGAGATGCCGACATGTACGGGTTGTTTGTTGCAGCCGACACCCATATTTCGACCTACAACTTCGACGTCATCTATGTAGACGATGAAGACCGCCGCGATGGGCTCTATTTCGGTGTGTCGGCCATTCAAAGGATTGCAGCACTTGGTGGAATCTCGACGGCGTTTCGCGTCAACACGTCTATTGCACTCGAAGACGAAGTGCCCGGCAATGTAGTTGGCACCGGAACGTTGCTGACAGCCGAAATCTCAAAGACGGTGCCGGGTTCCGATGACATCGTGTACTTCAACTCGTTCCTCGGCTTTGGAAACTTTACGCAGGCTGGACGCGAGGCGATCGTCGGCGGTCCGTTGGCGAACACCGGTATTTTGTTTGCTTCACCCAACCTTTCCACCTACGGCGCGGAAATAAACCCGTTCACTGACGGTGATGTAATCGGTGGCGCGATTGGCTACCAGGCGTTCTGGGACAACAAGCGGCGCAATCTCATTTTGGAAATGGCGACACGCCACGACCTCTCCGGTGGCGGCTTCGACAGTCTTGGATTTGGCGCGCAGTTACAGCAAGCCATTGGTCGCCACATTCAGCTTCAATTTGAAACTTTCTACGTCTTAAACGAAGGCACTGACGATGGCGCCGGTGCGCGCGCCGAAGTGCAAGTGGTCTATTAAGCGGGATAGCAATATGAATATTGAAACAATGGCAGAATACGTTGGCTTGGCACTCCTCACGGCAGCGATGCTGCGCGGGACCGTGTCAGCCTATGCGTATGTGGGAAGTCATGTGAAGGCCCGGCGTGACCAACGCACAAAGGTTATGCAATTCCGGGAACGCGCCGGTGAATTGTTCGCACGTGTAGGCCCAACGAATGGGCTTGAACAACCTACGGCAGTTGGCAAACGGCAGTTCCGCATCGTGAAACGCGAATACGAAAACCTGAAAGGCGATATCTGTTCGTTCTATCTTACACCCACAGATGGCCAACCGATTCCGTCGTATCGTCCTGGCCAGTTTCTGACGTTTGTGTTGGATGTGCCAGGTGCCGCGCGCACTGTGACACGCTGCTATTCGTTGTCGCAAAGTCCGACCGATCCGCAGAATTATTATCGTGTGTCGGTCAAGAAGATGGCTCCGCCACCGAACGCAGTGCAGGGTACACCCGCGGGCGTGTCGTCGTCGTTTTTCCACGACCAGTTGGCAGAAGGCTCGGTTGTCGAAGTCCTGCCACCTGCCGGGTCGTTTTGCCTTGACCATGCATCGACCCGTCCCGTGGTGCTTGTGGCAGGCGGTGTCGGCCTAACGCCACTTATTGCGATGTTGAATTGGTTAGCGGCCACCAACAGCCAGCGTGAGATTTGGATGTTCTACGGCGTTCGAGATCGCAACGAGCACGCGTTTGGCGAATTAATCCGAATGATCTCGGAGCGCATGCCAAATTTTCGTGTGGTCGTTTTCTATGAGCAACCAACGCCCGCGTGCCGCAAAGGGCTTGACTATGATGTTAAGGGATATGTCAGCGTCGATGTCATGAAGACGCTGCTTAGGTCTCAGAACTATGAGTTCTACGTGTGCGGTCCGCCGCAGATGATGACGACGGTAATCAGTGATCTCAAGAACTGGGGTGTTGCGGACGTTGACATTAGGTCTGAGAGCTTCGGCGGTGCGAGTGCGCCGGTGCGTTCTAGCGCAACCGTGCTCCCTAAGGCCGATGCCAAACCTATCCAGATTAAATTTGCCCGTTCGAAAATGACGGTCTCCTGGACGGGCCGCATGGGGTCTCTGCTTGAGCTTGCCGAAGCGTGTGGCGTTGATGCCAAATGCGCTTGCCGGGCGGGTCAGTGTGGCACCTGCAAAATCGCGATCAAGCGCGGCGCCGTAGATTATGTCACCACGCCGCAAGCCCCGCTTGAGGAGGGTTACTGCCTGCCCTGCGTCGCGCGTCCCATCACCGATCTTGTGTTGGACCTGTGATGCCCGGTTTTATCATGAGCCATCGATTGGCCGCGATCCTTGCCGTGCTTGCACTGCCGCTAGCTTTTTTGACTTTGACAGTACAATCGCGTGCCTTGATTGCGGGACAAAAGATCG
>JAJFHI010000020.1 GCA_021775715.1 Hyphomicrobiaceae bacterium
ACCGTAAAGAAGTTCTGGCACCGCGCACATGCGCTCGTAAACAAGTCGTCCGACAATCTGACCATCTTCAACGATAAACGGCACCGTGTGTGATCTGACTTCCAGCACCGCCCGGCTACCCGTTCCACCGGCTGCCGCATGGCCAAAGCCCGGGTCAAAGAAACCCGCATAGTGCACACGGAACTCACCGACCAACGGATTGAACGGTACCATCTCGGCTGCATGGCTCGGCGGTACGTGCACCGATTCTTTTGACGCCAGAATGTAGAACTGGTCGGGATCGAGCACGAGCGAGGTTTTTCCCTGCGCGTAAATCGGTTCCCAATAATCAGCGGCCAAGCAGCTCGCCGGTTTGTCGACATCGACGATGCCGGTGTGGCGCTTGGCACGATAGCCGATCAAGCCGTCTTTACCGCCGGTGAGATCGACAGATAATGCAATGCCGTTGGAGATGTCCGCGTTCTCTTCTGACACTAAGGCTTCGCGGGCGTGCAGTTCGGTCAATGCTTTGTCGCCATCTTCTGCAACACCTCGGCGGAACCGGATTTGCGACAATCGAGATCCCTGACGCACAACGATCGGGAAGGTTTGCGGACAGATCTCAGCGTAAAGCGGACCATCGTAACCCGCTGGAATCTGATCGAACGATGCGACCTCATCGGCAATGACGCGTGTAAAAACATCAAGTCGGCCGGTTGAACTTTTCGGGTTGGCTGAAGCGGAAAGCTCATCCGACAACGCCAGCTTCTCCATCAGCGGCACTACGTAAACGCAGCCTGTTTCCAGGACAGCACTGTCTGTAAGATCGATCTCATGCAGCTTCAGCTCTTCCAGCCGCTGCATCACTTTGATACCCGGCCTAGGCAGGAAGCTCGCGCGGACACGATAGGCGACAGGCCCAAGTCTGAGATCGAGACTTGCCGGTTGCAGCTGATCATCCGCTGGCGGCTTGGCCAGTTTGATGGCACCGGCCTCAATCAGCCCGGCGATATCCTGTGATGGGAGAACGCCCGCGTTGTCGCCCGTTTTCGAGTTGCCTGCCACGATGTCCGCCCCTACCAGCCGTGAAGCTGGTCTCCCTTTAGATCCAGTCGCAATAGTCCCGCCGGGGCTGCGAATTGCCCGCTCCTGGCGTCGATTTGTAAGCCAAACTTTATCCGCTCTATATCAAGCCACACTTGACGCCAAGAGGGCTGCCACGGTAATCCCCGGAACCGAATACGTGGTAATTTGGCCTGCTAGGGCATCACCCGACCTGACGGCGTTGCCTCCAGCAACAGTAGGGCGGGTAAATATGCCCAAGAATCACTGTTTTCGAGCAATTGCATGCAATCAAACGCGGTCATTCACATGACGGTGTTTAATCGCATATCGGTCGATCTTGCAGCCACACAAAATAAATCGCTAAAAGGCCGCGCGTTTTCCCTAGATATTTTGGGCGCACGGTCAGACGGCAACCAGGGACACGCACATGACTTCCTCGAAAAAACCACTCTCAGACCCGCAATCCTGGAACCCTGCGACACAATTGGTGCACGGCGGGACGATGCGGTCTCAGTGGGGCGAGACCTCGGAGGGCCTGTTCCTGACCCAGGGGTTTGTCTACGACAACGCCGAACAAGCCGAAGCCCGCTTCAAAAATGAAGATCCGGGTTATCAATACAGCCGCTTTGGCAACCCGACCGTGTCAATGTTTGAAGAGCGGCTTCGCCTTCTGGAAGGCGCCGACGACTGCCGCGCGACCGCCACCGGTATGGCAGCCGTGACAGCCGCGATCCTGTCCTACCTCAACACTGGCGACCATATCGTTTCCGCCCGCGCGTTGTTTGGCTCGTGTCGCTATGTCGTTGAAGATCTGTGCCCACGGTTTGGTATCGGGTCGACCCTTATCGACGGCAACGACCTCGACGCCTGGAAAGCTGCGATGCAGCCGAACACAAAGGCTGTGTTTTTCGAAACGCCTGCCAATCCAACGCTTGATATCGTCGATATCGCAGCCGTCGCTGAAATCGCTCATGACGCCGGTGCGCTGGTGATGGTCGACAATGTCTTTGCCACGCCATTGCTGCAACGTCCGCTGCAACACGGTGCCGATGTCGTAATTTATTCAGCGACCAAACACATTGACGGACAGGGTCGCTGTCTTGGCGGAGCGGTACTAGGCTCCGAAACTTACATCAATGACCACCTGCATACCTTCCTGCGCCAGACCGGGCCGTCGATGAGCCCGTTTAACGCCTGGGTTATGTTGAAAAGTCTTGAAACGCTGCCCGTTCGCGTCAACGCACAATGCGCGACGGCCAGTGCAATTGCCGATCGCCTTGCGGAACTGCCAGCGATCAAATCCGTGCTCTATCCCGGTCGCAAAGATCACCCACAAGCAAAACTTGCGGCCAAGCAGATGAGCGCTGGCGGTCAGGTCGTCACGTTCGAAGTCGATGGCAACAAAGACGCGACTTTCCGCTTTTTGAACGCGCTTTCGATTATCTCGATTTCCAACAATCTCGGCGATGCCAAAAGCCTTGTGACTCATCCCGCTACAACAACGCATCAACGGTTGAAACCGGAAGCCCGTGCCGAACTTGGCATTTCAGACGGCATGATCCGGCTGTCCGTCGGATTGGAAGATGCTGACGATTTGATCGCCGATCTGTCGGCCGCAAGTGCTGCAGTTTAGGCCGGAACGCACCAATTCCGGCGCGAGCAAGCAGCACAACCGCATGGCCAGCGGGCTCCAACGGGCCTCTGGTTGGGCTTTTGCTACGACACGACACTAGGCCAGGCCGTAGATTTAAGAACCATACACAGACAACACACGTTAAGATAAATACTCCAAACACCTCGTTGACCCGTGTGCTAATCGGGGTAGATTGGGCAGGAACAAAACCAGGACGAAGACAGTGGACAGCGCCATTTTTGAAGAAACACCATACGAAACGATGACGCGCGGCATTCGCATCAGCGTGAGCCCGCAGTTCATTGAAGATGAATCTTCGCCAGATGACGGTTATTTTTTTTGGGCGTACACGGTTGAAATCGTCAACGAGGGCGAAGAAACCGTCCAATTGAAATCACGCGCTTGGCGCATTACGGACGGACGCGGCGTCACGGAAGAGGTCAATGGCCCAGGTGTCGTTGGCCAGACACCAGTCATCGCTCCGGGCAAATCGTTTCGCTACACTTCCGGCTGCCCGCTCGACACGCCGTCCGGCATCATGGTCGGCACCTACCAGATGACCGACGAAGACGGTAAATTTTTCGAAGCGGCAATTCCTGCATTCTCGCTGGATTGCCCATTCGAGACCCGCAGTCTGAATTAGAACAGTTTTCGCTCAGCTGTGGTGTGCTAAAAGTCAGCGATGTCAGCTCCAAACTTTTCCACCAAAGATCTGCTCGCGCGGCTCGTGTCGTTCGATACGACCAGCCACAATACCACCCTGCCACTTATTCGCTTCGTCGAAGACTATCTGGCGATGCACGGCATCCATTCAGACCTCGTGCCAACCGACGACGGGCTTAAGGCAAGCTTGTATGCAACCGTTGGTCCAGCCGATATCGCTGGCGTCTGCCTTTCCGGCCATACCGATGTCGTCCCCGTCACGGGTCAAGATTGGGAAACGGACCCGTTCACTGTGGTCGAAAAAGACGGCAAAGTTTACGGTCGTGGCACAACGGACATGAAGGGGTTTCTCGCTTGCGTCCTGGCCGCCGTTCCAGATTTCAAACGCCGGTCGCTAAAAACTCCGATCCACATTGCGTTTTCCTATGACGAGGAAATCGGATGCGTCGGTGTCCGGCCGATGCTTGACGAGCTTGGGAAAACTTTGACATGCCCGGCCATCACCATTGTCGGCGAACCAACCAACATGGGCGTGGTCGATGCTCATAAGGGACCGGTGCGCTGGCATGTCGACATCACCGGACGTGCGGCGCATTCCAGCATGGCACCACTTGGCGTCAATGCAATCACGTATGCCGGGCGATTGATCACAGCACTTGGTGTCATTGAACGCGAGCTGATGGAAGCGCCGCGCGATGACCGCTTTGATCCGCCTTATGCAACACTTCAGGTGACCGAAATCAAAGGCGGCACGGCCAGCAACATTGTGCCTGTTTCATGCCAATTCGGTTTCGAAATTCGAGCTCTTCCGGGCTTCGACATCGACGCTTTCACCGCACGTATCAACCAAATTGTCGAGAACGACTACTTACCCGAAATGCGCATGATCGCACGGGAAGCTGGCATCTCGATAACAGTGTCCAACCAAGTGCCACCTTACGCCTCTGATCCAGAAAGCGGCGCCGTCGATCTGGCCTCACTTCTCACAGGCTCCAACCGTACCTCGGCCGTATCCTACACAACCGAAGCCGGTTTATTCCAAGACGCAGGCAGCCCGTCGGTCGTTTGTGGCCCCGGCGACATTTCGCAGGCCCACACCGCAAATGAGTGGCTGTCACTCGAACAGCTGAAGCGTTGTGAAGCATTTATGGTCCGGCTCGCGGACTGGGCAACAGAGAATGATGTGGGTTAGGGAAGTGTGTTTGACCTCGCGGAGCTTGCCTGCGGGGCAGCTCCGATCATCCCACGCTCTTCCGCGTGGGGCGTATATCGGTAGCGCAAAAACCCGAGGAAAAGCGAGAGCGTCAATAACTCTTCAGCCTTTGCTCTCCACCAACGCGTCCAAATCAAAACTGTAGGTCGTTGTGCAGAATTCGCAGGTGACTTTCAGGGCACCGTCATCGTCGCGCATGTCGGCAAGGTCGGCGGCATCGAATGACGCGAGGAAACCGCCAACACGGTCTTTGGAACATTGGCACAACGCCTGGATCTCGCGCGGTGGTGACGCCCGAACACCCTCTTCGTGGAACAAGCGATAGATCAACCGCTCCGGTGCGAGATTGGGATCGAGCAATTCGTGATCTTCAACAGTCGCAGCCAACAAGCGTACGCGCTGCCAATCATCATCTTCTTCACCCGCAAGGCCCGGTTCCCGCTCAACGCCACCCTCGTCTTCTCCGGCATCAGCAAGCTTGCCGCCTTCAGCCGTCAAGTGCTGCAAAAGCAAACCGCCGGCACGCCAGCTCCAGTGGCCGCCCTCGCCGTCTGGGCCAGCCATAAAGTGCCGCGCCACAGCCATGTGAATAAACGTTGGCAACTGTTCCGATTGGCGGAAATAGCTCAGCGCCGCACCAGTCAGACCGTCGCCGTCGATCGCAACGATGCCCTGATAGCGGTCCATCTCCCCTTCAGGATCAATCGTCATTGCGAGGTGCCCGCCGCCCATCAGATCGCTTTGCGTGATCTCGCCCTTCTCTGCAATCATCGCCCGCAGCTGTTC
>JAJFHI010000191.1 GCA_021775715.1 Hyphomicrobiaceae bacterium
CAGGTTGAGCTGTTCCAATCCGGTGATGTCGATTTTCTAATTGCGACAGACGCGGTCGGGATGGGACTAAATCTCGATGTTGATCATGTCGCGTTTTCGGCCGTACGCAAATTCGACGGCCAGAACATGCGAAATCTGACGGCGTCAGAGATTGGCCAGATTGCAGGCCGCGCTGGGCGGCATCTAAATGACGGCACGTTTGGGGTGACGGGACGCGCGGAATCGTTTGATTCTGAAATGATTGAGCGGCTTGAGACACACAACTTCGACGATGCGACGGTTCTGCAGTGGCGCAATCGCAAACTTGACTTCGCCACGCTTGGCCATTTGCGCGAAAGCTTGAAGGAAATGCCGAACGAGCCACGGCTTGTTCGCGCAAGGATGGCCGACGACGTGGAAGCATTGGAAGCTGTATGCCGCGATCCGGAGGTCACGTCGAAAGCCTCGGCGCCGGCAGCCGTCGCAAAGTTGTGGGACGTTTGCCAGGTGCCGGACTACCGGAAAATTTCAAACCAGGCCCATTCAGAACTGATAGCCAAGCTCTACAAATATCTCCTAAGCCCGACGGAGCGGATTCCCGAGGACTGGTTTTCACAGCAGGTGGCATTTGCAGATCGGACCGATGGGGATATTGATACGCTGGCAACCCGGTTGGCGCACATTCGCACGTGGACATTTGTATCAAATCGGGTTGATTGGCTGGAAGATCCCGCGCACTGGCAACAGCGCACGAGACAAATTGAAGACACGTTGTCTGACGCGATGCATGAGCGTTTGACGCAGCGTTTTGTTGATAAACGGACAAGTGCTTTGATGAAGGGTATGCGCGACAAAGACGAGCTGACCGCGGAGATTGCAGACGATGGTGCGATCCATGTCGAAAAGCATTTCGTTGGTCGCATTAACGGTTTCCGCTACACGCCGGATGCGGCGGGCGAGGGCATAAATGGCCGCGCGGCACGCAATGCGGCGGCTCAAGTCTTGTCCGGCGAAATCAGCATGCGCTGTCGGCGTGTGGTTGCCGCCAAAACAAGCGACATCAAACTCCGCCGCGATGGACATGTTGTCTGGCGGAATGAAGAGATCGGTCATGCCGATGCGGGCGATGATCCGATGTTACCGATCGTCCGCCTGTTGGCTGACGAGCACATGTCGGGCCCTGATCGCGAGAAAGTTCAAAAGCGCCTTGATGACTGGATCAAGGAGCTTGTGACCGAACGCCTCAAGCCGTTGGTTGAGCTGACTGAAGCAGCCGATGTCGAAGGTCTTGCGCGGGGCATCGCATTCCAACTTAAAGAGAACTTCGGTGTATTAAAGCGCGACGCGGTTGCGGAAGATATCAAAGCGTTGGATCAGAATGCGCGTGCGCAGCTGCGAAAGTACGGCGTGCGGTTTGGTGCGTTCAACATTTACTTCCCGCTCTTACTGAAGCCGGCGGCTGCTGAACTTTCAGCGACGTTGTGGGCCATGAAGCATGTGGCTCAACATGGTCTGGATCTCAAAACATTACCGGAATTGCCGCGCGCGGGTCTGACATCGGTGGCGGCACCAGAAGATGTCAATGAAGACTATTTCCGGGCCTTTGGATTCCATTTGTGTGGACCACGCGCCGTCCGTCTCGATATTATCGAAAGACTGGCTGATTTGATCCGTCCTCTGCTTGCTTGGCGTAAGGACAAGGCCAATGGCAATCCACCACCTGCTGGCGCGACGGGTGAAGGAGCCTTCAAGGCAACGCCCGACATGATGTCGATACTTGGCTGTTCACCGGAAGAACTTGGGCACGTTCTCACGACATTAGGCTTTCAAGTGGAGCGCCGTCCGGTGAAGCCCGCTGTTGAAGCTGACGCAGGTTCAATGGGCGAGACGGCGGAGAAGCCCGCTGCTGAAGCGAAGGTCGATACGACTCCAGAAACGATTGCAGATGCGGCGGCTGTCACGGCCGATGTGACACCTCAGGTCGTATCCTCTGAGAAGGTCGAGCCAACAGACGAAACGTCCGACCGTCCACCAGAGTCGGTTGTTGGAGCGGAAGATGCGCCCGCGGCTGAGCCGCCAGCCCCTGAAGAAGCCACATCAAACGATGGCGCGACTAACGACGTGACTGGCACGGCAGCGAGCGCGCCGGAGGTCGAATACGAAGAGATCTGGCGACCGCGGCGGCGTAACCGGGGTGGTCACAACCGCCGGCCGAACACGCATCGACGTAAGGGGCCTGCTGCAAACACAACTAACGCAACCGATGCCAGCAAGGCAGGTGCGGATGCCGGATCGGGCACGGATAAAGAGCGCGGCGAAAAAGGCGACAAACCCCAACGTGGAAAGGGCCGTCCGAACAAGAGTGACGGTGGCAAACCTGGCGGGTCCAACCAGAACCGGAGACGCGCCGACGGCGGCAAGAAAAATTGGCGTGACGATCAACGTGGCGATCGCGCTGCCTCCGGGCCGAAGGTGCATCAATCTGGTCCGGACAAAAAGGGCCGCAAAGGACCAGACCCGGATTCGCCGTTTGCCGCGCTTGGTGCGCTGAAGGCGTCACTTGGACAAAAGAAGGAAGAGCAGAACTCGTAATGACGGCCTTGCCTGACCAGCCAGACAGTTCGCACGCGTCCAGCGGTGAAACCCAACGGCTCGATAAGTGGTTGTGGTTTGCGCGTCTTGCTAAGACGCGGACGCTTGCGACAGCCCTTGTTGATGGCGGTAAGATACGCGTCAACAAGGTGAAGGTGTCGAAACCCAGTCAAAACATTCGTTCAGGTGATGTTATAACGGCGACAGTGGCCCGGCGGGTGCGAATCTTTAGGGTTTGCGCGACCGGCGTGCGCCGGGGACCGGCGACAGAAGCCCGCACGCTTTATGAAGAATTGACACCGGCGTCGGTTCCGATCATGTCTCAGGAGCAGAAGTCTGCCCGTGCGGGCAGGTCCGCCTCTGCGCCGATGTCGCAACCTGCGGCCTTACGGGATGTCGGCAGTGGCCGTCCAACAAAACGAGATCGTCGCCAGATCGATCGATTGCAAAAGTCGATTGACGAATAGTGAGCGTTTTCAAGTCCGACACAGTGAGGCGTAATGTGATCCGCCCTACGTGAGATGTCGGGCCTCTATCCCGCTCATATCGCTACAAGCGGGAACTTGAATTCAAACTGGGGCGCATGCCCCGATTTTCCAATGCTTTGGAAAAGCGAACGGAGCCGAAAAGAACCGATGACCTACATCGTCAACGAGAAGTGCATTAAATGTAAGTACACCGACTGTGTCGAGGTGTGCCCGGTGGATTGCTTCTACGAGGGCGACAACATGTTGGTCATCCATCCGGACGAATGTATTGACTGCGGTGTTTGTGAACCGGAATGCCCGGTTGATGCGATCAAGCCGGATACGGAACCGGGCATCGAAAAGTGGCTGGAG
>JAJFHI010000192.1 GCA_021775715.1 Hyphomicrobiaceae bacterium
GTTTGGACGTGTGATCTGACACACGACTACGTCAGCATAAATGCTGATTACCGAACTTAGTTTCAAAGGATACCCACCGATGGATCATGACTTCTGGCAGCGCCGTTGGAACAAAAACGACATCGGCTTTCATCGTGACAACGTGCACGTGTTACTGCCGCGCTTCTGGGCGGACCTGCACGTTGCCGAAGGTGCGACTGTGTTCGTGCCACTTTGCGGCAAAAGCCACGACATGATCTGGCTGGCCGAACAGGGCTATAAAGTCGTCGGTGTTGAGTTAAGTCCGGTTGCAGTCGCCGCATTTTTTGCCGAACAGAACGTAACGCCGCAGACACGTCCCGAAGGCGAATTCACGGTCTCTTCACATGGGTCCTATGAAATCTGGTGCGGTGATGCGTTCGCATTGCCCGATAAGCTTCTGGATCAAGTCTCCGCCGTATACGATCGCGCCAGCCTGGTCGCGCTTCCAGAAGACTTGCAGGCCAAATTTGCCGGGTTCATCGCGCAAAAACTGCCTGCCAACGCGCCGATTTTTCTCATCACACTTGACTACGACCCATCGGAAATATCCGGCCCACCCTTCAACATTTCTCATGACCGCATCGCCGCTCTCTTCCAGGCAACGCACGCCATCTCATTCGTTCATTCGCACGATGCGATGGGCGAGCATGGCGGCTTGCGCGACCGTGGGCTGACGGCGTTGCAGGAAAGTCTGCACGTTCTGAAAAGAAAAGCCTAATGAGCAAATCTATTTTGTTGGTCGTTGCAGCGGCATTGATCGACGTCGACAGTCGCGTGCTGATTGCCAAGCGGCCGGAAGGCAAATCACTGGCAGGTTTGTGGGAGTTTCCCGGCGGCAAAGTCGACGCGGGCGAAACACCAGAGAAAGCATTGTGTCGCGAGTTGGAAGAAGAGCTATCAATCGATGTGTGCGAGACCTGCCTGGCGCCGTTTACCTTCGCAAGTCATACCTACGAGACGTTCCACCTGCTGATGCCGCTTTATCTTTGCCGCAACTGGGAGGGCGAGATCTCGCCGCGTGAAGGCCAGGAAATCACATGGACACGCGCCAGCCGCCTGAGCACTTTCCCGATGCCCCCGGCTGATGCACCACTGATTCCAATGCTAAGAGATTTGTTGGGGTAAGCTTTAATACAGTCTCTAGCCTCACCCACCATACTATCGCCCCGTCTTTTCACCTGCGGGCTTTTCTTCAACACCCAGCGCGTCAGCTAAGCGCATCTTGGCAGACCCTGGTTGCAACGGTTTTTGCTGGCTCTCGTGTGGCACCCATGCGGTGATGTTCAAGATCTCAAACGTCGCTGAGATGCGGCCATCGTTGTCGGCAAAACGTTCCTCATAAATTTGTGCTGCACGCGCCAACAGCGTTCTCGTCACGGGCTTTCGGTGGCGCTCAACCAGCATGTTGCTGGCGCCCATTGCTTTGATTTCCCGCATTAGCGCCAGCGCCGAGCCATAGCGCACTCGCACAACGTCGGCGTCGACAACAGGCAACGCAAATCCCGCTCGCTGCAACAAACCGCCAACATCCTTCAAATCGGCAAATGGCGCGATACGCGGCGACATCCCGCCAAGAACTTCGTCTTCCGCCATCGCCCACGCCGTTCTCAACTCATGCAATGTCTCCCCACCAAGCATGGCGCCAAGAAACAAACCGTCCGGTTTAAGCGCACGGCAGATTTGGATCAAAACACCCGGCAGATCGTTGACGAACTGTAACGCGAGACCTGACACGACGAGGTCCAGTGTGCCACCGGCAAACGGAAGTGCTTCCATCTCACCCGCCACTTTGTTGCCCGGACAGGCCGCCAGCAAACTTGGCTCTGGCTCAAAATCGATAATATTGCCAACCGTCTCAACTCCGGCCAGCGCACGGCTGACAACACCATGATAAGCGCCAAGATTGACGGCAGAAGGAAACGAGCGCTGGACAACGAGCAGTCGTTCGGCAAAATCCTCAGCTACCCGGTGCAACAAAAAGTCGTGATCCGTTGCTTGAGGTGCGGCGCGGCGCAAACGTTGGCTCAAAAGTGCACGGTCAAAAATTTGAGGACTTGAAGTCATTGACGGCCTTCGGTTCGGTGGCAAAATAGTGTGGCGTTAAGACATCACGGATAGATCCCATCGTAATCCGGCTTCTATCACAAACAGCAAGAGTTTTCGGCAAGCGATGACATCGGAGCACACCATCAAGACACCAACCGCCGTCATCAACCATCTGCGTCGTGGCGTGGTGGCGCTGGCGGACCTTGTCCTACCGCCTGTCTGCCTTGGTTGCAAAAAGCCGATGTCCGACCATCACACGCTGTGTGCCACTTGCTGGCATGATATTACATTCATTGGCGCGCCGCTTTGCGACCGGCTCGGCCTGCCTATGCCGTACGACACCGGAGGCGTCATGATCTCGGCGGTCGCCGTGCAACGACCACCCGTCTACGATCGAGCCCGGGCGGTAGCACACTACGACGGGCAAATGCGGAGCCTGATTCACGATTTTAAGTTTCGCGACACTCAGGACGCGCGCCGTCTGTTTGGCCGTTGGTTGACGACGTCCGGCCGCGATCTCCTGACCGATGCCAACCTCATTGTCCCCGTTCCACTCTATCGCCTGCGTCTGTTAAGCCGCCGGTTTAACCAATCCGTGATGCTGGCGCGTGAAGTCGGCCGCCTGACGGGTATTGCGGCGGACCCCTTCACGCTCGTCCGCACCCGAAGGACCCGGCAGCAGGTGGGCCTCACCATGAACCAACGCCAACAGAACGTGCGGGGCGCATTTTCCGTAGTGGGCAAACGTCGGCAGAGTATTGCCGGGCGCAAAATTGTCCTGATCGACGATGTCGTCACAACAGGGGCCGCCGTCGAAGCCTGCTCCAAAGCTCTTAAAGACGCAGGCGCGGCCCGCGTCACGTCATCAGAAGTCGTCGAACAATAATCGTAAGTTGCTGACACATTGATTGCGACAAGTTGGCACCAAGCCGCAAAACGTTTGCCTTTTCGCACCTTCGTGTTTTGCGCAAGCCGTCTGGCCGCCTAAGATAACGACTCATAGATCCCTACCATCGGCTATTCTTGAGACCATGAAGAACATCACGATCTACACGACCATGCTTTGCCCCTACTGCCGCAGCGCCAAGCGACTGTTGAAAGCCAAAGATGCGCTGTTCGACGAAATTGACGTCGGCCGGCATCGGCAAAAGCGTGCAGAGATGGTTGAAAAGTCCGGCGGTGCGATGTCCGTTCCGCAAATCTGGATCGGCAACACCCATGTCGGCGGCTGCGATGACCTGTATGCTCTCGAAGATGCAGGCAAACTTGATCCGCTGCTCGCCGATGAAAGCGCTGCATCCTGATCATGGCCAACACTCCTGCCGAAAACACATCGCAAAACTTCCGCGCAGCTCTCGTGCAGATGTGCGCCACGCGCGACCCGGCGGAGAATACGAAACTTGCCGCAATTCTTGTTCGCCAAGCAGCGGCCGAAGGGGCCGACTACATACAAACGCCCGAAGTCACAACTCTGATGGAGACCGATCCGGCAGCGATGTTTGCCGCAAGCCAGCCCGAACCAGGCAACACGGCGCTTGACGCGTTCCGCGCCTTGGCAGCAGAACTCGCTGTCTGGCTGCACATCGGCTCAATGGGCATCAAGGTTTCCGACAACAAACTCGCCAACCGGTCGTTCGTCATAGCGCCTACAGGCGACATCGCAGCGCGCTATGATAAGATACATATGTTCGAC